>NZ_AMXG01000017.1:0-183356 GCF_000313235.1 Pseudomonas sp. PAMC 26793 | reverse complement strand
CTTCATCAGATGCACGCCCTCAATCCATCCAAAATTCGCGCCGCCGCTCATCGAGCAATGGCTCTCGCCGCTTTACACGCCAACTCCAGCCTCGCTACACGTCTCTCCCGTTACAACGCCCATATGGTCCAAGGCTCGTGCCCTCGAAGCCGCAGGGGGTGCCCAATGAGCATGCTCCCAGGCCTTGCACTACCCGAGGACCTACACTGCGTCAGCCAAGACGCCGAAGCCGGTCTGCCTATCGACGCCATCACCTGTGCGCTCGACCGTGCCGATTCAGTTCTCATGCTGTTGGAAGATCACTTAGACGGCGATAAACCCCTGCTTTCCAACCGCGTGCTGTCGTCCGTTATTTGGGACGTGCGCGGCACCTTGGGTTTGATCAAAACACTCACCATGTACGGTGATGCCTCCTCTGTGCCGATGGGCCAGAAAGGCGGTGTGCTGTGACCCACTCCAGCACGCTTGGACACTCCGCGTTTTCCCCTGCCAACGGTAACGGCCAAAACCTGTTTCGGGTGAATGCCGGTATCCCGCTAGAGGACGCACTTGAAGCCGTCTCCCAGATTCTGCATCACTCTAATCAACTGATCCTCGACGCGGCCATCAGCGATGCGGGCGAGCGCTTTAGTTGGCCTGCATTCTACCTCGGCGAGATGGCCAAGGCGCTGATCGACGACGTGAACGAGGCGTTGCTTGAGTCGAGGACCGCACCATGACTCAGCGCACCGGCAACACCTCAAAACGTCCGAGCTTTGCCGACGTAAAAAGCGCCGCTTTGAAGAATATCGACCGCGTCCTTACTCACTGGCTGCCAAACGGCAAACGTGTCGACGGCGGCAAGGAATACACAGCACCGAACCCGACGCGCACAGACAAACGCGCAGGCTCACTCAAGGTCAACTTGAGCAAAGGCACATGGGCGGATTTTGCCACCGGCGATAAGGGCGGCGACCTGATCGACCTAGTGCGCTACATCGACGGGGGCACGGACGTTGAGGCCTGTAAAAAACTGGCAGATCTGCTCAGCGTTTCCGCAGGATCTGCAACCACCAAAAGCCCACCGACGAAAAGCGCAGTGCCTGAGTGGATCGCGATTCAGCCAATCCCAGTCGAGGCCATGAACAAGTGCCCAACCAAACACCGGCAACACGGTATTCCGTCCAAGGTGTGGATCTATCGCGATACGCAGGGCCAGCCAGTCATGGCGCTGTATCGCTTCGACCTCGGCCCCGATGAAGACGGCAAGCCGCGAAAGGTCTTCGCACCGTTGACTTGGTGCAAGCGCTCCGATGGGCAAACCACACAATGGCGCTGGCAAGGATTGCCGGAACCACGGCCATTGCTGCGCCTGGATGAGCTGGCACAACGTGCCGATGCGCCTGTGGTGTTGTGTGAAGGCGAAAAGGCTGCTGACGCCGCCGCTGAACTGATGCACGAACATGTAGCCACGTGCTGGCCGAACGGCTCCAACTCTTGGCACAAGGCCGACCTGACGCCACTCAAAGGGCGCACGGTGGTGCTGTGGCCGGATAACGATGCCAGCGGCAAGACCTGCATGGACGCCGTTGAGCTTAAGTTGATTGAGCTGGGCGCCGCGTCAGTCCAACGAATTGCGCTCGACGTGTTCAAGCTGAAGCCCAGTAGCAAAGGCGGAAAACCTACGCTCATCAAGAGTGGAAAATGGGCGGACGGCGACGATGCAGCGGATGCGTTAACCAAAGGCTGGACCGCTGGCCACGTGGCCGAGCTGGTGCGCAACGGCGAGTTCTTCGGCACTGTCAGTGAACCCACTAAGCCTCAACAACCGAAGGCCAAGGCACCCACCAAACGTCCTGCCAAATCGAAAACCGACCTGTTGCCGGGCGGCTTTCGCCTGACGCCAGAAGGGGTGTTTTACTCCGGCGATGATGGCGAGGCGCGCCCCGTGTGCTCGCCTCTCGAAATCATCGCTCGCACTCGCGACGACAAGGGCCACAACTGGGGTTTGTTGGTCGAGTTCGATGACCCGGACGGCGCCAAAAAGCGCTGGAACATTCCGGCCCGAACCATGACCGGTGACTTCGGCAAGGATGTACTCGGTCCACTGGTAGACATGGGGCTGCGCCTTGCTGGAAGTCGATCAGGACGCAATGCCCGCAACGACCTGCAGAGTTACCTCGGCGGCTTCGATAGCGCCCAGCGCGCACGTTTGGTAACGCGCCTGGGCTGGCACGATAACGCCTTCCTTTTGCCAGAACAGCAAATCGGCTCGCACGCCGAACACCTGCACTTTTATGAGGCCGGTACGCAGCTACCACCGATAAGCGAAGCGGGCTCCCTTGAGCAATGGCAACAGCAAATCGGCGCACTGTGCGTTGGCAACCACCGCTTGGCGTTTGTCGTCTCTGTGGCGTTTGCAGGCCCCCTGCTGAACCTGCTGGGGCATGAGTCGGGCGGCTTCCACCTGTACGGCGACAGTTCCGGCGGCAAGACCACTCACCTGCAAGTCGCTGCCTCGGTTTATGGCGGGCCGCGCCTGGTGCGTTCGTGGCGCTCGACAGATAACGCCCTGGAGTCCATCGCCGCAGCACATTCAGACGGTCTCCTGGTGCTGGATGAAATCGGCATGTGCGACCCGCGCATTATTGGTGAAACGGTCTACATGCTCGGTAACGGCACTGGTAAGGCCCGGGCGAATGATCGAGGGCAAGCGGGCCGACAGGTGCAGGAGTGGCGCTTGCTGTTTCTATCGACAGGCGAGAAGACGTTGGCGCAACACATGGCGGACGCAAACAAGGAGCTGAAAGCGGGCATGGAGGTTCGCATGCTCGCCGTGCCTGCGGATGCCAGCAAAGGCCTCGGCATGTTCGATGTGCTGAACGGTTTTGAGGATGCTGCTGCCCTCTCCGATGCGCTCAAGGCCCGTGTAGCCAAATACTACGGCACACCCCTCACCGCCTTCCTGCACGCGCTGTGCGCGCCTGGAGAAATGCTCAGGTGGTCGGTGATCGTTCGCCGCACGGTGGAGCAGTTCATTACCCAAAACCTGCCCGCCTCGGCCAGTGGTCAGGCCCAGCGTGCCGCCCTTCGCTTTGGCCTCGCAGCAGCGGCCGGAGAGTTGGCGACCGCGTTCGGCGTCACCGGCTGGCCCGATGGCACAGCCACGACCGCCGCACGGGTGTGTTTGCACGCGTGGCTGGCCGAACGTGGCGGCGCCGGTAACTTCGAGGGTGATGCGATCTTGGCGCGGCTGCGCCAGGTCATTGAGCGATTTGGAGAAAGCCGCTTCACCCGCTGGGAATCTGCCGCCGCCAAGATCGATGAGCACGGCCCTCGCACGATTGATCGGCTGGGCTTTCGCAAGACGCTTGAGCACGGCACGGGCGACGCCTTGCACACCACCAACACCTACTACGTGCTGCCTGAAGCCTGGAGGGCCGAAATCTTCAAGGGCATGAACATCAGTGCCGTGAACAAGGAGCTGCTGCAACGAGGCGTGCTTGAGCCGGGAAGCGACGGAAAGGCGTACAGCTTGATTCGCCTGCCTGGATTAGGACCTCAACGCTGCTATGTGGTGAAGACAGTTCCTGGAACGGATGAATGCGAGGCCAAGGCCGCCTGATGGCATGCCTACTGATCGAGGTAGCTCAGGCCCAATCCCGGCCTCGCCAGCCATTCGACAACCATCCCTATTAACCGCAGTACCCAGAGACAATACAGATGAACACTATCCAAGAACTGAAAGACCGCCGCGACACACTGACCCTCGAAATGGAGAGCATTCAGCGAGACCTGGCGCACTTCGAAGAAGCGCTGGAAAGCCCAGAGGTTATCCAACAGGGCAGTCAACGAGCAGTGCAGGATGAAATCAACGATCACAAAAGGCGAATCGACTCGCGAGGTCTTGAGATCTATCACCTGAATCAAAAGATTGATCGCCTTGAGGCACTGGCGAACCGTGAGAGCTTGGCTGCGGGCTACATCAGCGGCATGGCGAACTGGAAAGCCGACGAGATGGAGCTTAACGAAAAGCGCAGCAGCATCGAGACCAGGTTGCAACAAGTCCGCCAGAGCGCTCAGGAAGACATGACAAAGGCTCGACAAGCTGAAACGGACGCAGCGACAGCCTATGCACAGGCTGTCGCGTGGGGCGATGTGGAGGGCGAGAAAGCTGCTAACGCCGAAGCTCAAAAGGCAGCAAAAAACCTCACAGCTGCGGTTGAGCATCACCGCCGCCAACAGTTGCTCATCGCGGCGCTGGAGCAGGAGCTGGTAACGATTGATCTGCATATCACCGAGGCACAAAAAGAACGCGCCAAGATCGAGAATAACGCGGCTCACCTGGCGAACACTGTGCTGGAAGAACAGTGGAACGAGGCTGCGAAAGCACTGCTGGAGACCGGCGGCAAGCTGTGGGCTGCACGCAATTTGATTAGTCGTGACCCTGTTGCACTGATGAAGCTGGATATCCCGGAACAGGGTGAGCACTTTGGAAGCTGGACTTGGCGAGAACTCGTAGATCGCTCGCGCCAGCACAGCCTTATTGACCTGTTGGCAGCCTAACCTAAACCCTCCCCGAAGCAACTTGCGAAGGCAGGTTGCTCCGGGCGTATCATCGGTCTAACCATGAATAAACCACCACAGAACAATGCTCAGATGCCTGTTTACCTAAAGGCCCGGAAGCTTCACTTGAGCGGGATAATTGCCGTCATAGCTGGCATGAAAAAGCTCAATGCAAGAGCAAACAAAAACACCAAGTTTGAGACACTCACCATTGATGCAATCAAAGCAGAGCTTGTTTCCCCTCAACGTTCGGGTTTAGATTCTGGCCTGCAGTAGAACATCACCGACTCTCCCTCTAACGCCAAGTGTTGCGCTTTTTCGGTCAACACAGCACTGGCTGTTTCGCAGTTCTCGATTGCATATACACCGTAAAAATCTGCTTGTTTCACGTCTTCACCGCATGCCTCTAGGTGTGGGAGGCAGGAATGCCCCCACAAACCGACCACTATCGCTAACGAACTCATATTTTCCCTTAGCTGATGATGTTCCTGATGATCCGTGCAAGACCAAGGCCCGAGTAGCCCTCGGTGTATCCATGAGACACATCAACCTCGTGCTGCTCCAGTGCTTTCAGGATTCGCTTCTTCACCATCTTTGAGCCTCGCGATTGCCCTGCCTCGTAAGCAAGGAAAGCCGCAAAACAGGCCAAAACGAAGTACACAGCGTAAATGCTAAACATCTTTGATCGATCCCTTCATCGCAGCGTTTTCCTGCTCGATCCTGGGCACGATTACCGTGCCCCTCTACTGCCGCTGCCCAGCATGGGCTGGGCTTGGGCGTTCCTGGGCGTTTTCCGTTGATTGGTTATCGACGACGATCAGCTGCGTCTTTGAACACAAGACGCAGCTGGCCGCACTCTTCTTCTGTAATCACTTTTGCCAGGTGCAAGCCCATAGCAAAGCCAAGTCCTTGCCCTTCAAAGTGACCGAGCTCGTAGTCGGTGCTCACTTGAACAAGCTGTACCAGATAGGTCGCGGCGAAGTAGTCGAACGGCTCGGGCAGCCGCAAGGCACGCAACTGAGTCATGGCCGGGGCCAACTGGATAGCCTCAGAAGTACTAAGTCGATCGAGCGGCAGCGGAATGGTTGTATCGGTCATAGGTTTTTCTCTTTAGTCCTCAATCAGGCTGAAACAAGCGCCCAAGATGGCCGGGCGCTGTGCGACGCCTTCAAGCCGGCGGCCATCGGGAAGGTTGACGGCGGCTCGGATCAGGCCGTCGAGCGGAATCTGGTTGGTCGGGTCGTCGAACATCACCGTCCATTCACGGTGCGGCTCGTTGTAAAACAGAGTCACAGTAATACCTGTATAGGCGGCAGAAGTTTCGACGCCGTTGGAAGTGTAAGTTAGGGTCAGGTCAGCGGCGCCGGGGCCGGGGAATTCCATGGTGCGTATCCTTCTTCGTAGTGTGTGTTATAAGCACCTGTATGGGCTTGAGGGTGTAGCGTTTTCCGTGATTACTCGTTGCCTTTGTCGCCGGCATCATCCAGCTTGGAAATCAGGTTGTCGTTATTCCGACGCCAGTCAATGAGTGCCCTATCCAACACCTCATCCGATGGCTTCAACAGCGCATGATCAATCAAATTGCTGTAACGCAGTGCTGAGATATAACCCTTCATATGCGAAGCCGCCTTTTCAGCGTCTAACGCAGTTTTAGCCTCTCCGATCTCTGCGACGGTCGCCTCTAGCAAGTACTGCACATGCTCTGGTGAATTCAGATTTTCCATAATGCTGATCCTTCGATTGGTCTGTTTGAATAGGTGGACGCCGATGCGGTGTCCTCTACGGCCTCGGCCCAGCGCATGGCTGGGCTTGGGCGTTCCTGGGCGTTTTCCGTGGATTCAGGTGTGTTTGTTGGGAATCACTAAATTAGGTCAGCACGCTACCATTTTGATTTTTTTTTGATTGAAGGCGCTCGAAGTCTCCAGCGAGCGCAGCCAGGCCTGAGTAACACCTACTAAACCTCGCCGTGCCACGAAAAATACCAATAGACTCAAGAAGGTCCGGGGCGAATGACCTGAGCAATTGGCGTTGAATATGGCTTGAGTAATCCGAGTCGAACGTGCGCTTAGCAATAACTGCTGCCTGAGCCTCACGGATGGCTGCGGCCATCACTTCGTGCGGGTGTGCCTTTTCACTCCGGTACGCCCCAGCTTTATCAGCCAAGCTACTCAAGGCTTGGCTTACCTCACATACAGACTCGTAATCTACCTTCCGCTTCTGAGAACGGTAGAGGTAAAAAGCCGCTACTCCTATGGCGAAAATGGCAAGTGGGCCAAAGCTGTTCATATCCGTTTTTCCTAGGTATCAGTACGCAGTGTCTGCGTTCCCTTCGATGACTCGTACAGGCTTACCTACCTCACGCTCAACCGCGGCTAGATGGGCCTTCTGACGATCAACAATGTGAAGTTCAACTAGCCGGATCAACTTGCGCAGTTCGTAAAGGCGGTCAAAAGGAAAGGAGATTGCATACTGCAGGTACAGCGCAAGCTCTCCTGGTCCATCCTCTTCGCGAACTGTCACCGTCTCAAACGCGTTTTCGTCATTATGGGCGACATAGGTATGGCGCAAGTCAATGATTTTGCAGTGCTGATCCAAGTAGATGGGCTCAGATTTAAATACCGAAGAAGCGTCTAGCTTTCGGCGTCCCTTCCCAGCGCCTATAAAGCATTTGGCATACGAGTTGACCGCACTTTTGAAGTGGCCTAAAAACTCGAGGATGGGGGGGTACGAGGTCCAAAGATGAGGATGGCCTAGCTCTTCTGCTTTGCTGATGTAGTAACTAGCTTCGTGTATCTGCCGCATCAGATGGATCTGACTCTTATAGCTGCTCAACGCGCTCATCGGTCTTACCCGTGGTCATTTCGCGGACGCGAAAACCGCGCCTCTCCTACGGGCTTAGCCCCGACTAGCGGGGCTTGGTGGTGCAGCGATTTTTCCTAGCCCCTCCTTGCCAAGCCATGTTTTCGGACGTTCCTTGAGTACAGCTATACCGAGTTTTCAAAGTCAGAGCCGTTCGCCAGTGACCTGAAATTGCTCACCGTCGTTGACACCAGGGAGCTTGAAGAACAGGTACAACCTTTCTTTATACTCGGTAATTTCTACGTTGGTCCGGGTAGCTTTTGCATGATTGAATCCGGTGGAAATCATATCTTCCAAGGACGAAAGATCCGGATGCCTAACGTCTGGACTTACACGATACTCGCGGACTTTCGAGTTGCCAGCAGAGTTTTCGAGCTTACAAAGAAGGTAAATATTTTCTGCACCGCGTTCATTATTTCTGATTTGACTCGAAAAATGATCAACCTTGTATTTTGCCATTTGTGAATCTCCAGTGATGAGCGATATCACCATATTGGGTGCGTTTAACGCACCTGTCAATGCCATTTTGGCTCCGTTTCTTTTGATCACCGGCCCCCAGTCTGTAATGGCGTAACTTGATCCGCATTTTTGGATTTGAACGTGTGCCTGCTCAGCTGCAACCCGGATTAGATTGGATGCAGTTTTTTTGTCCAAACCTGTCTTGGCAGCGATTCCCACCAATGTGGCATTCGACATCGCATCGATGGCCCCAAGCACTAGCAGCATGCGGCGTAGGTCGCCCTTGGCGTACGAAGTAGATTCGATCACTTGCAACCCTCAGAGGTGCATTAAATGCACGTAACCAGTCCAGCCCATGCGCCAAAACTCTGCCTTGAATTGATCGGGTGTCATTCTGGTGCCCATTAAATAATTCTCCGCACAATATCGCCAAGCCGCACCGGATCGCCCGCACACAGTTTCTTCACTGCCTCAAGGCTCTCAATCCCAAGTATTTCGCTGATGTGCCGCAAGTCGATGCCACGACGCTTGAGCTTGACCGCAAGCGTCCGACGACCTGACTGTGCGCTGGCCCCCTCGATCCCCGCGAGGCCGAACAGGCGTGTATAGAGTCGGCTGAGCTGGTTCGCGCTGTAGTACGTTTTGCCGTCGCGCCGCTGCGCGCTGATCTTTAACCCTTCGCCTGTGCGACCGGACACAAACAACGGCGACTCTGGTTCAAGACCACGAAAAGCCATCACCCTGGTTGAAACGCCATGACCGCGTGTAAGGCGTTCTGCAAGGTGCGCGTCTATGGCATTGGTCAACTTCTTGCTGGTCCAGCACAACGGCCTAGAACGATGGTTGTAGGCAATCTCCGCTCGCACCTGGGAGTCGATCAGCACAGCACCTGACTCGGTGAGGTAGTCGCTCACGCGCAAGCGGCAAATCTCCGTCACTGTCATGCCGGTGCCGAAGCAGGTAAGCAGCAGCGCAGCGTCACGACTGCCGTTCTCTGGGCTGCTCACCTTGGCGACTCTCACAGCATGCTCAAGCTGTTCATCTTCGATAACAATCGCCTTGGGCATATCTCACTCTGAATGTCGATTAACCATCAATCCTGACATAGTACGGCAACAAAAAGGCCGGAGATAGCCCCGGCCTGCTCGGTGTATCTGGTGTTCACGGAAAATGAGAGGGGGCCTATAGAGATATAGGTGTAAGCAATAAGCCAGAGTGACTTTAGATATGCAGTCGCATGCTGTGAGCCTTGACTATCAGGCTAAACCAGAACCGCGCCGGCGATCCGCTTTTGCCCGGTAGCGGCCCTTCTAAACGAAGCCCCTAGGTCGATGGCACCCGCTGCAATCATCACAAACAGCTCCTGCCAAGGCATTAATTGATGTAACACCTTTTCTCCATGTAACACGCATATCGGCATACCAACCCTGGCTGTGTAACGCCATATAAATCTATTAAAATCATATATTTATATACTTATGTAACACGCGTAACACCGGTAACACGGTTTTATTAGGGTAGCCCCCTAGCCCCTACGGTATTGCTCCTTCAGCGAAGCGAGGTGGGTCATGCTCTTGGCTCTGGTTCGATGGTAGGGACCCTGGAGAATTATTCTAGATACGGGGCAAAGAACCCGCCGGATCTCGTTAGTGGCAGGGCTCCAAAGTTAGTTGACTGGTTGACCGAGTTGACCAGGACAATCGCTCACTATCCTGAACGAAACCCATGACCGTTACAGATCCGGTAAGGATGCCCGTTTCTCTTCAAGATCCTTTCAATTTCAACGTTGAAATTTCAGTAAGCTGGTACGGCTGCCGCTACCACGATCCCGCGGGTTTCATGCCCCGTACCTTCAAGAATGCGCCAGGGGCCCCCGCCTGTTCTAGTTATCAAGGAATGAAAAAATGAGTTACAGCTCGAAAATGATCAAGCTGCTGAATATCGATAGCGCGCTGGAGTGCCTCTCCGAAGATGAGATTACTGGAGGAGTCATAGACGCCATGGTGTGCAGTCACTCCTTCAAGAGCATGGACAATATCGAGAAGCGTATACCTTTCGTGCTGGAGCTCAGCACCCGTAATAGCTCGCATTGGAAAAAACTGGTCACGCGTTCAAGCAAATGCTACTGGATCAAAGCAAAACAAGAAGGTGTAGCGGTGTTCGACGCAAACCTGGACTGCGGGTATATCAGGACGTACCGATTGAGCGGCTCTACGGTAGAGCAAAGGCCACTCAGCAAGTCGGGCTGGATTGAGCTGAAGAATGAGGAGGCTCTTTACGAGATTCTCGACTCTCCCACGAGCCGCCACATTTTTGATAGCTGGTACAAAGATAAGCAACAGGTCATGGACCTACCAACTGAGTTCGTGTCGGGGAGGCTAAGGAACACTGGGGTGGAGAAGGCATTCATTTTTGCGAAAGGAAATGGATGTGTTGTATGTGGGCAAAAAGCCTCTTGCTTCGCTGCAACGACGATAGGGAAGAACGTCGTCGCGGTAATGATCCAGCTTCCGGTTTGCTCTGAACACCTAGCTGAAGCCAAATCGCATCCATCTGCTTTCAGTTTCCTCGCATCTCTATTCAATCTTTCTTGGGATTGGCCATCCGTACAGAAGCTGGAAGCGATTCCGGATGAACTAATTCCAGTCATTCATTCTCTGGCAGCTGAAGAATTAGGCGGCGAGGTGATTCCAGCTGTAAAACGTGAGAATGGGTGGCAGCTACGGGTGTCGCTCCCGTCTGGCTGGCACTGGCTTTTGCGCATCAACTCACTTTCAGATTATGCCTACATGCTATTTGAGCCTGGTAAAAAGAAGCACTGCTATCGTGCGGATTCGGCCCCGCATCATCCGGAAGTACCATTTTTCCCTATGCACGAACACTCACGTCCGGATAAAGCGAAGGACGAAGTTTCTCCGAGCTTTCTTTACGGTCACCCGCTTCTAGATATCAAACGATTGAAATCCGCTGGACATCACTATGGCGCCTACGGAAACTAGGCATGAAAAGAAAATCGAGGGATGTATGGACTCCAATCGCTCACGATCTGTATCCCTACTTGTATCCCTGAACGTATAATTCCTCTACAAGGCACGAATTATATAGAACGCACGAGTCTCCCTCGGGCACCATCTTAAAAAAAGACCTTGAAATTCAAGGTCTTTTTTTTCGCCTGCAGGAAAGTGATGATGGGCGGGCGAACGCGAGAGAAGAGGAACCTTGACCATGGAACTGACGCTGGAAGCTGTTGCGCTTTTTGCGCTCAAGCTGGTGCATGAGACCGAAGGCGCGAGCCCGATTCTTCGGGATGACCTGGTCATGGACGGCTATGAGCGGGAAGTGTTTGGCTTGCTGGTGCGCAAGGGCGATCTCAACGCCATCCAGCAAAAAATCGAAGAGTGCCTGGCATTGGCCCTCGAATCCCTGGGCGGTGCAAACACCGTGATGGGCCGCGAGCTGCAACGGCTCGAGGTGGATGTGCGCCAAGCAACGACACTCCAAGCACTCGATGCTCCGCTCAACGCACTCAAGGATTACCTGAAAGCCATCCTGTAACGCGCGAGTTACCGCCGCCCTTCTACCGCCATGCGTACGGCCAGGCCCATCAGCACCGAGCCCATCAACCAGCGCTGCACGGTTTGCCAGACGGGTTTACGGATGAAAAATCCTGCAATCGAGCCAGCCATAACGGCGATCAGCGCGTTGACGCTCACGCTGATCATGATCTGCGTAAAGCCCAGAACCAGGGATTGCGAGAGCACACTGGCGTGGCCGTTAGGGTCGATAAACTGAGGCAGCAACGACAAATACATCACCGCCACTTTGGGATTCAGCAGGTTGGTGACAAAGCCCATCATGAACAGCTTGCGCGGGCTGTCCTTGGGTAAGTCCCGCACCTGGAACGGCGATCGGCCACCCGGTTTAACCGCTTGCCAAGCCAGGTACACCAGGTACAACGCCCCGCCGAGTCGCAGCGCGTCGTAGGCATAGGGAACCGCCATCACCAGCGCCGTGATGCCCAATGCCGCGCAGAACATATAGACGACAAACCCCAAAGCAACGCCGCCCAGGGAAATCAGCCCGGCCATTCGGCCCTGGCAGATCGACCGCGAAATAAGGTAAATCATGTTCGGGCCGGGCGTCAGCACCATGCCGAGCGAAATCAGGCCGTAGGCAAGCAGGCTGGAGAGTTCTGGCATGGTAAGGCTCCTTGACGACGTAAAATTTTGTAATGGCCGGCGGGTTGTTGGCGCCATGGTAGGGCGATAAAAGGAAGGCCGTTAGATACAGATCCGCGAGCAAAACGTCATACACCGGCATAGGCGTTTACCGCACCATTTACCCAAGGAAAGGCACATGATCGACTTCAACAACAAAGGCTTCTTCAAACTCAAACAGAACAACGAATACGCAGAACGCGTTTCGTCATTGCTGCTGGATGATGAGCAGGTCATCGATTCCTACAAGGCCATGCGCGATGGGGTGGTGTTCACCACCAAGCGCATCATCGCGGTGAACGTGCAAGGCATTACCGGCAGCAAGAAAGACTTCACCTCCCTGCCGTACAAAAACATCGTCGCGTATTCGGTGGAAACGTCCGGTACGTTTGACCTGGATTCGGAACTGGAGATTTACTTTTCGGCAGTGGGGAAAGTGAAGTTTGAGTTTACGGGGAAGACGTCGATTGTTGAGATATCGAGGGTGATTTCAAGGCATGTGCTTTGACCCGTTACGAAACCTCCGTTTTAAGGATTTCCCACTATGGGTCCGAAAACCGCAGAGCTAATTGATGTTCTTGAGGAACTTGCCATCCTGCTGGAAAGCGACGGGGACAACCACTGGAGCCGATGGATGCGTAAGGCCAAAACCTTATTGCAGGCATCCGATTACTCCGGAATCACCTATCTACGCTCCGCATACGGTGGGATGGGCTCGTTCAATGACCTCATTCTTGGCCAAAGCCGCGTAGACGGCGTCTTTTCCTGGAAGCCAGGATACAAAGAGTTGAACGAGCGATTGGACGAGTTACGTAATAAAGCCTCGCAATTGGGCGCGGAGATACAGCGCGATCAGGGAGAGTAAGCGTGCTTGGTTCAATGTAGCGATTGATAAAATGACCTTTCCTACGACCACCATCGAACAACGAGAATTTCAGGCTCTTCTCAGCTCTCATAGGCTCGCTTCCTTGCACAAGGAAGTGAGTCGTGATGACAGAGCGCGCGTATCCGATTACCGAAGAAGAGCAACTGAAGCGGCGAATTCTGACTCCGCAGCCTACGCAGATTCCGTATTCACCGTTTATTGATTTGTATGAAGCGCCCTCCCCGCCATCGCCTGAACCCACGAGGATTCCAGGCCATGTGTTCGCCAAGTCGTGCCAGTTGCCCGACGGGATCATCAGCTACAACAATCCCACCGGTTATGTGCCGCTTGAGCTGATCAAGGACTACGGCCACTTCACGCTGTTAGGCGGACGGGAGGTGGATAGCCACGGCGGTGTATCCCTCCGAAAAATCAGCGGTAGCGCCCTGCCCATGGGGCTTGGCCAGCTTGTACTGCGCACAGCGGCATTGGAGTCAGCGGCTGCGGCGGTCGGTACCGCCGCTGGGGGTTTGCTTGCAGGGCTGGTGGCGCTGGCATGGCCGTCGGAGCTTGGCGACAGTGCGCTTTATAGCGAAGAGCAGCTCCGTCACCTGCAAAAAGCTCGCTCGCGGATGCGTTTGCACATCGAGCAACAAGCCGACGGGACGCTCAAGGGGTATGGGTTTTATACCGGAAAAAATGCCGATTGGCAGATGATCGATGTGGTGCAGTTTCAGAGTCGTGACAGTCAGTTCGTGGCTGATCTTGGCGAGGGCGTTGAGCTGATTTGGACGCCGGCCATTGATCCTGGCGACACCCTTGGCATACCGGCATTGGAGGCTGCGCCACAAGCGCCGGTGATGTGGATTTATCCGCCGACGGAGGCGGCCAAACAGATTCTGGTGAACCCGATTTATCCGCCGGAGTATCGGGACTTCATTCTGGTGTTCCCGGTGGAGTCGGGGGTTCGGCCGCTGTATGTGGTTGTAAGCGTTCGACCGGGTGATCATATGTACCACCCAAAACCAAAATTTTTGCCCGCATTCCCCGATGCTGTTCGTGCACCTCCCAAAACAGGAATAAAGGGCGGGGGAGGACTCAGACCCCGTTGGAAAGAAGGAAATAGCTACATTTATGAATGGGACTTCGAACGAGGAAAAGTCGAGAAATATAACCATCGTGGAAAGCATTTGGGCGAGTTCGATCCGATAACAGGTGAACGAACCAAAGACGCAGATGACCTCAGAAGAGTAGAGCCATGAAACACTTGATATACGTTGTGCCCACAGGTAGCGACAACATCTCAGCTGAAATCCCCCTCAACGTGAAAGCTGAAGATTTGCGACCCATCATGGGCTGGCAAACAGAGAGTGACGGCGTCTACGACTATCTGCTTACAGCGAAACAGATCAAAGACATTGAAGACCTCACTTCACAAGCTTTTCCAAAAAATGCGTCGCTCTACCTCGCCTGTGACGAGTAAAACCAATCTCAACATTAGAAATAAAAGAAGGTCATAGCTCATGCGTCGTCTTGCACTGTCAGACAAAAAACTCCGCAACATCCCCAGGCGCCTGCGCGCAATCAGCCGATGGGCAGACAGTTTCGAAGACTGGTTTTTAGAAGACTTCCCGGTGAGGCGAGGATTTGAAAATTTCAAAATCCCCGTCATAGAAACCTTGGTCGAAGGCAAGCAAACAACCCCGGCGATCCAGGCACATTGCGCTCAGCAATTGATCAACGCGGCCGCTAACCTGATTCAAGCCCGGCCCGATGAAACACCTGAATGCTGGGTCGTAGCAGCCATTCTGGTGCCCGACATGTTCTCAAGCGAAGTCTGCGTCTACATCGATAAAAGCCGTTACCTCGGCTCTACCCTGCCCTTCGAATACGACTATTTTCGCCAAACCCGTATTACCTGCAGAAGCCTTGCTAATGAATGGGGTCTGATCGTCCCACCTGGGCTCCACGAGGTGGGTTTTCACTTCGTCCACGAAGATGAGGACGGAGAACAGTTTGAATCTGAGCATTGGTATTTCGGCGAGGTCAGTTCATCGGATGAAGATCCGGGCGGAGATCGCTGGAAGTACAAGACGTCCAAAGCATTCCAGGCAGAGCACCCGCATTTATTCAGCACGGCAACATAGTCTTGCGGTAACCGCCGTGCCTCCAACGACGGCCTTTTTCAAACCGCCCCGTCGCTAAAACTCAACCGCGCGCACAACCCACCCACCTCCCGGTTATACAACTCCAACCGCCCCCCAATCTTCCCCACGATCATCTGCACAATCGCCAGCCCCAACCCCGCTCCATTCGCATTCCCGCGACTATAAAACCGCTCGAACAACCGCCCGATCTCCTCTTCATCAATCCCCGGCCCTGCATCCTCCACACACAGCTGCACCACTCCCGAATCCGAACGCCGTACCACCACCCGCACTTCACTCCCCGCTGGCGAAAAGTTCAGCGCATTGGTCACCAGGTTCTGCAAGGCAATCGCCAACGCCACCGGATCCGTTTCAATCCAGCCTTCCTCATCCCCTTCCAGAACCAGTTCAACGCCCTTCTCCATCGCCAGGGGCGTCAGTTCCGCAAGCTCTTCGCGTACCAACTCCGTCAACGAAATACGCAGGCGAACGGTGTTGTTCAACTGCGGCTCGATCCGCGCCATGGTCAGCAGCTGGCTGCCAATCCGTGTCGCGCGGTCCACGCCATTGACCAGAAAGTCCAATGCCTCTCGCCGCTCTTCCTCGGTCCCGGCGCTCTGGGCGTTCTGCGCATGAATGCGCAATATCGCCAACGGCGTGCGCAACTCATGGGCCGCATCCGCAATAAACCGTCGCTCGCGCTCCAGCAAGTCGTCCACCTGCACCAGCAGGCGGTTCAGCGCGGTTTGCATCGGTTCCAGGTCCGCCGGCAACGGTTCAAGTTGCAGCGGCCGCAATGTCTCGCTATCTCGCCCGCGAATCGCCTGGGCCATGGCGCGCAGGGGTTTGAGGCCCCAGCCGATGGTCAGCCAGATCAATAGTGCCAGCAGCGGCACGCCAATCAGGATGGGCCAGAGGGTGTGGCGGATGATGCGCTGGATCACGTCCTGGCGAATGTCGTCGCGTTCGCCCACCCAGATCAGCAGGCCTTGTTGCATGTCGGCGAGCATGAACGCGCACCAGTCGTTGCCGTTTTCCATCAGGTCATGCGGCCCGAGGGTGGTGGGCGGTGTGTTGAGGATCGGGGCGTCGGTGGAGCGCACCAGCAGTTGGCCGTCGGCGCGCCATACCTGGAAGGTCAGTCGGGTTTCATAAGGGTGCGCGGCGCCGTCTTCGCCAACGCGGCTCATGGCCTGGTCGAAGGCCTGGTAGAGGCGTTCCCAGTCGGCATCGCCAGGGTCGCGCTGGCGCAGTACGCCTTGCAGTAAGCGGGCACTCTGGGCGAGTTGGGCGTCGTAGACTTCTTCGATTTCGTGGTGGCTGTCCCGCAGGACGAGCCAGCTGATCAGGCCATCACCCAGCAGGATCAGCACCAGCACCGGGATGAGGATGCGCGCGCGGACCGAGTTCATGGCTTGAGTTCCACCACGTAGCCAACGCCACGCACGGTGCGGATCAGTTCGGTGGAGAGTTTTTTGCGCAGGTTGTGGATAAGGACTTCGAGGGTGTTGCTTTCGACGCGGTCCTGCCAGCCGTACAGCGCGCGGGACAGACGTTCACGGGTGACGACTTTGCCGGGGCGCACCATCAGTTGATGAAGCAGTTGGTATTCCATCGGCGTGACCACAACATCCTCGCCTTGATAGCAGACCTGTTGGGTCGCCGGGTCCAGGCTCACGCCCGCATGCTCCAGCAGTGGCTGCGCCCGGCCCAGGCTGCGGCGCAACAGAGCGCGCACGCGGGCCTTGAATTCTTCGACATCGAAGGGTTTGACCAGGTAGTCGTCGGCGCCGGCATCCAGGCCGGCAATGCGTTCGGCGGTGCCGTCGCGGGCGGTGAGGATCAACACCGGCAGGTCGTATTGCTCGGCACGCAGGGTTTGCAGGAGGGTCAGGCCGTCGAGGCGTGGCAAGCCCAGGTCAAGCAGCAGCAAGTCGAAGCTTTCGGTGCGCAGCGCGTGCAAGGCGCTGACGCCATCCTGCAGCCAGTCCAGGGTGTAGCCTTCGGCGCCCAGGGCTACACGGATCCCTTGGCCAAGGGCGCGATCATCTTCGACAAGGAGCAGGCGCATAACTGATTCTCTCTAGGAAACGGCCGCATGATGCCGCGTAACGGCCGGGGCCATTTTGGGAAAGATGTTACGGGCCGTTGCCAACTAAGCTTTCGCTAAGGTTGGTTTAGCACAGTGAAATCTCCCACATCTGCTGAGAGCGTTTCCATGCGTAAAATTCTCTTGCTGTCGCTGATTATCGCCAGCCCCATGGCCATCGCCGGCCCGCAATGCACCACTGCCGAGCGCTCGCAATGGCAGGACCAGAAGGTTTTTCAGGAGCAACTGAAAGCCCAAGGCTACGAGATCAGCAAATTCAAGGTCACCGATGGCAACTGCTACGAGATCTACGGCTTTGACAAGGACAAGCGCAAGGTCGAGATCTACCACGATCCAGTCACCGGCAAGGCCGTGAAGACTGAGATCAAGGGCTGATGCCAGCCAACTCCCTGCGCCTCTGGGACCCGGTGGTGAGGGTGTTTCACCTCTCCATCGCCGGCGTCTTTGTGGCCAATTACTTCTTCAACGAAGCAGGCGACGACTGGCATGTATGGCTGGGTTATTACGCCATGGCATGGTTGCTGGTGCGGTTGGTGTGGGGATTTGTCGGACCGCGCAGCGCACGCTGGTCGGACTTCTGGCCAACGCCGGAACGGCTCAAGGGCCATGTACGTTCACTGCTCAACCGCCGACCACAGCATCGCCTGGGCCATTCGCCCATCGGCGCGCTGGTGATGATCCTGATGTTGCTGGCGCTGCTGACCCTCGGTGTCAGCGGCTTTTTGATGCAGGAAGTCGACGCCCTGTGGGGCGCCGATTGGCCGCTGCTGTTGCACGAAACCGCCGCCAATGTATTGGCCGGCCTGGTGGGCGTGCATGTGCTGGCGGCGGTGTTTGAAAGTATCCAGGTGCGGGACAACCTGCCTTTATCCATGCTCACCGGCCGCAGGAGGCGCCTGCCGGATGATCGTGCGCAGTAATCCTTTTCCCCGACAGGTTCTCTATGCGCCCGTTTCTAATGATCTGCAGTCTGTTAGCGGTATTTGCCGCCGCCTGGCAAAGCCATCCGCCCCACGTGCTGGCACCGTTTGCTCAAGCCCCCAAGGACAACTCGCCAGCCGCGGCCACCCCGCAATACAGCAGCCGCTTTGTCTCCTCGCAGTTCAATGACTTTGTGCACTCCTCCTCGGTCACTGCGCTGCCCGGCGGCGACCTGATGGCCGTATGGTTTGCCGGCTCCCGCGAAGGCGCCGCCGATGTGCAGGTGCGCACCGCGCGCTTTGACGCCAAAAGCGCCGAATGGGGCCCGGAGCAAGTACTCGCCACCCGGGAAAGCACCCGCGACGGCACCCAGCGGTACATCCGCAAGCTGGGCAACCCGGTGATTGCCCTGGCGCCGGACAATCGCCTGTGGATGTTCTACGTCTCGGTATCGGTAGGCGGCTGGGCCACCAGTGCGATCAACGTGATGGTCTCGGACGATCTCGGCACCCACTGGTCTGCACCTCGACAATTGGTCACTTCACCGTTTTTCAACATCAGCACGCTGGTGCGCGCCGCGCCGGTATTCCACGCCGACGGTTCCATCGGCCTGCCGGTGTACCACGAGTTCATGGGCAAATTCGCCGAGTACCTGTACTTGAGCCCCGACGGTGCGGTGGTCGACAAATTCCGGATCAGCCGCGGGAAGAATTCGCTGCAACCGACCATCGTACCCCAGGACGGCCAGCGCGCCATCGCCATGCTGCGTTACGCCGGCGAGACCTATCACAAGGTCCTCGCCAGCCGCACCGAAGACGCGGGCCAAACCTGGAGCGAGCCCTACCCACTGGAGCCGTCCAACCCCAATTCCTCGTTGGCAGCCGTCAGCACTGAAGGCGACGGCTTGCTGGTGGCCCTCAACGACCTGCAGGACGGCCGCTTCAAACTGAGCCTATACGGCACCGATGCCAAGCTCAACCAGTGGCGCACCGTGGTGGAACTGGACCAATCCCCCGACCCATTGGGCCAACCGTTCTCTCCCGAGGCCTACAAGGAAATCATCGGTGAAGGCTTCCGCGCCTCCAGCGGTGCGCTGCGCCTGCCGCTGGAGCAACGTTTCCTCAGCAGCCTGGATTACCGGGTGTGCAAGCCCCGTGGCTGCGATTTCGAATACGAGTACCCGTACTTCAGCCGCAGCCCGGACGGCATGTACCACCTGGTGTACTCGTGGAATAACACCTTTATCAAACATGTCAGCTTCAATGAAGCCTGGCTGTCGGAGCGCCTGTGATGGTTTCTGTATGGCAAGCGCATTTGAGTTTTGTGCTGTTGGGTTTTGTATTGCTGAGCCTGCTGCGCGTAACGACGCCCTGGCGGCCGTGGTTGCTGCCGGTGTTGGTGGTGGTGAGTTTTATCCCGGTCAACGAGCTGCCGCTGGCGGCGTATGTGCGCAGCTTCACCGACGACCTGGCCATCAGCACCCTGGTGTTGTTGGCGTGGGTCAGCCTGTGCCGTCTGGGCGTGGTGCAGCCGCTCCAGCGCCCGCAGAAGGTGCAGGTGTTGCTGCTGTTTGGCGCCCTGAGCCTGGTGCTGTACCCCGCGACGATGGGCCTGACCTATTTCGATCCCTACCGCTGGGGTTTCAACCCTCGGCCGATGATTGTGCTGATCGGCGTGGCGGCGCTGTTGATGCTCTGGCTACGTAATACGTTGGCGGTGTGGATGCTCGCGGCGGGCACCCTGGCGTTTGCGCTTCGGCTCAAGGCCTCGGAAAACTACTGGGACTATCTGATCGACCCACTGCTGACGGGCTACTGCCTAGTGGCCGGGTTGTGGATGCTGGCGATGGCTGCCTGGCGCCCTCTTTTAAAACTGCACAGAGGTCAATGATGGGATGGTTGTACTCGCGCCGCCTGCGCTACGGCGTGGGCGCGATCGGCTTGGTATTTGCGTTGCTGGCGGCACTGCGGCTGGTATTTGTATTGGGATTTTCCGGGGTCGATCTCAGGGAAACTGCACTGCTGGAAACCTTCGGGATAGGCCTGCGTTTCGACCTGCGCCTGGCGGTGCTGATCCTGCTGCCCCTGGCCCTGCTCGCCTGGCTGCCACGCTGGAACCTGCTGACCGTCCCCGCCCTGCGCTGGCTGGCACGGGGTTATCTGCTGCTGGCGCTGAGCATCGTCGGGCTGGTGTACATCATCGACTTCGGCCACTACGCCTACCTCGGCGTGCGCATCAATGCCACGGTGCTGCGTTATCTGGAAGACGCGCAGATTTCCCAGCAGATGGTGTGGGAAACCTACCCGGTGCTGTGGATAACCTTCAGCTGGCTTACCGCAGTCGGCCTGTGGACCTACGCCCTGGTTCGCCTTGAACGCATCACCCTGGATGACGAACGAAAACCCATCGGCAAGCTGACCATTGCATCCGTGGCCACCGTTGGCGTGATCGCGGTGTTGCTGGCACTGCTCGGCCGCGTCGCCAACCTCAATCTCGAAAACCCGGTGCCCCTGCGCTGGAGCGATGCGTTCTTTTCCGGCAACAACCAGATCGCTGCCGTAGGCCTTAATCCGGTGCTGTTTTTATACGACACCCTCAAGGTCGGCCAGTCGCAATTCGACGAGGCGCGGGTGCGCGAGCATTACCCGGAAGTTGCGCGTTATCTGGGGGTCAGCCAACCCGATCCCGAGCAATTGAGCTTCGTCCGCGAACAAGCCGTGCAACCTTATCGGCTCAAGGGCGAGCGCCCGCCGAACGTGATTTTCGTGATGCTCGAATCTCTCGGTACCAGCGCTGTGGGCGCCTATGGAAACCCGCTGAACCCCACGCCGAACCTCGACAAACTGGCGAAGGAAAGCTGGTTCTTCAAACACTTCTACGTGCCCGTCACCGGCACCGCCAAAACCGTGTGGGCGAGCATCACCGGCGTACCCGACGTCACCCGCCAGGAGACGGCAACCCGCAACCCGCTGATCACCCGGCAACACACCGTGATCAATGCGTTCGAGGATTATCAGAAGCTCTACATGATCGGCGGCAATGCCGGCTGGGCGAATATCAACGCGCTGATCCGCCAGAGCATCGACAGCGTGAAGCTCTATGACGAAAGCCATTGGCGCTCGCCACGGGTGGATGTGTGGGGCATTTCCGACCTGGACCTGTTCAAGGAAGGCGATGAACTGCTGCGCGCCATCCCCAAGGACCAGCCGTTCTTCGCCTACCTGCAAACCTCCGGCAACCACCGCCCGTTCACCATCCCCAAGACCAACGATGGCTTCAAGGTGCACGACCTGACCGTGGAGCAAGTCCAGGCCGCAGGCAGTCGCAGCGTCGAGCAATACAACGCCGTACGCCTGCTGGACTTCAACATCGGCCGCCTGATGGAAATCGCCAAGGCCGGCGGTTACTACGACAACACCATCTTCGTGTTCTTTGGCGACCACAACACCCGCATCAGCCAGATCCCACACATGGCGCCGGCATTCGAGCAGCTTGGCCTGGAAAGCAACAACGTGCCGATGATGATCCACGCGCCCGGCCTGCAACCCCGAGTGATCGAAGAAGCCGTCGGCCTGGCAGACCTGCTGCCGACCGTCGCCGGCATGGCGGGCATTGCGTTCCGCAATGGCGCGATGGGCCGCGACATCCAGCAGCCTGCGCCGGAAGGCGAGCGGGTGGTGCCGCTGGTATTGCGCGAGGGCACCTTCCCGCTGATCGGTGGCGTGACTAAAGACTTCCTGCTGCAAATGGAACACGACGGCAGCTCGCCTACCCTGCATGACCTGGCGTCGCAAACACCAAGAGAAGATGTAGCCCAGGAATACCCGGAAGAGTTTCAGCGCTTGCAGGGACTGACTCGGGGGCTGCATGAGAGTGCGCGCTTGATGTTGTTCCGGAACGTTCGCTGAAAGCACTTGGCGGCTGGGCTTTACTATCGGCCCAGCCAATCCATCCCCCCAATCTATCGATTTGAGGTCCACTTCACCCTCCCCGACTATGGCGGCACTTCCAATAACAAAAACCAGGAACCCGCCATGACTGCCCGCTTCCACAACCCGGTAGACACCCGCTTCGGCTGGGGCTGCCTGCAAGCACTCGCCACCCTCACCGAAGGCCAGAGCGTCGCCCTTGTCACCTTCCCCGAAGCCCGCGAGCTCGGTCTGGTCGACCGCATCCAGGCCCTGCTGGGTGACCGCCTGGTGTACGTGATCGAAGACGTGCAGCCCAACCCCGACGTGGCCCAACTGCGCGACACCTACGAGCGCTTCTGGCAGCAGGCCGGTGACTGCCAGGTGGTGGTCGCCGTCGGCGGGGGCAGTGCCATTGATACCGCCAAAGCGTTGATCGTCGGCACCGAGTCGGGGGACTTCGACGAGCTGCTGGCGTTGCTGTCCACTGGAAAACCTTTCGTACCGGCGCGTCACAAGCAATTGATTGCCGCACCGACCACCGCCGGCACCGGCAGCGAAGTCACGCCATGGGCGACCATCTGGGATTCCGCCAGCCTCAAGAAGTATTCGCTGCACCTGGACTGTACCTGGCCAAAAGTGGCGATCATTGACCCGCAGTTGATGTTGACGGTGCCGGCCGGAGTCACGGTGTCCACCGGGTTGGATGCCTTGTCCCATGCGCTGGAATCGATCTGGAATATCAACGCCAATCCGATCTCGGACACCTTCGCCGTCTCCGCCATCGAAGACATCCTGGAATGCCTGCCCCGCTTGCGGCGCGACCTCGGCAACCAGGAGCTGCGCTCACGGATGGCGCTGGCGGCATTGAAAGCTGGCCTGGCCTTTTCCAACACCAAGACCGCCCTCGCCCACTCCATCTCCTATGAGATGACCCTGCACCACGGCCTGCCCCACGGCATCGCCTGTTCCTTCACCTTGCCGCTGGTGCTGGGCCTGGCATGGGGGCACGACGCCGCGCGTGACCGCACCCTGCAACGCATATTCGGCACCGACCTGCTCCAGGCCCAGGCGCAATTGCGCGACTTCCTCCACAGCCTGGACGTGAAGACCGAGTTTGCCGACTACGGCGTGAATGCCAGCGAGGCCGAGGCGATGATCCGCTTCGCCCTGCAAGGCGCGCGCGGCAAGAATTTCATCGGCGCGCAAGCGGCCTAGACTCATCGTAGTTCGGTCGTTTCCTGTTGCACCTATCAAGAGTGCCCCCGGCGGCTGCGGTCGCCGGGGCGAATAACAATAAGGAAAACATCATGAATCGTGCACACGTGCTGCCTGTTCCTGCCGTCCGTACTTCATCGTTCCGCTTTACCCAGTGGCGCATGCTGTTGGCAGCGATGTTTTGTTATCTGTTTTTCTACACCGGCCGCCAGACCTTTGGTTTTGCCATCCCCGGGATCCAGGCCGAGTTCGGCCTGACCAAGGAAACCCTCGGCTGGGCCTCGGCCGCGATGCTCTGGGCCTACGCGATTGGCCAGGCCATCAACGGCAACCTCGCCGACAAGTTCGGCGGGCGCCGCATCATGACCCTCGGCGCGGTGCTGTCCTGCGGGGCCAACTGGGTCACCAGTTTCGCCAGCGGCTTTGCCGGATTGATCCTGCCGTGGGGCATCAACGGTTACTTCCAGGCCCTCGGTTGGGCGCCCGGCAGCCGGCTGATTTCCAATTGGTGGAGCGCTGGCGAACGCGGCAAGGTGTATGGCTTTTATGTGTTCGCCGCCGGATGCGCCTCGGTCCTGTTGTACGTCACCTCCATCGTGGTGCTGGAAGTGTTCCAACTGGAATGGCGCTGGATCTTCCGCCTGCCGGTGCTGCTGATGTTGGCGGGCGGCATCATTTTCTACCTGGTGGCCCGGGAACGGCCTCAGGACCTGGGCTTCGAGCCCCTGGCCGATACCGGCGTGGCCAACGCCGAAGACAAGAATCATGAAGTGGCCCACGGCGAAGTCGAAACCTCGGCGCAACGCTACAAGGCCGTGCTGAAAAATCCGCGGCTGATCATCGCTGCCATCTCCCTGGGCTTCCAGAATGCCGCCCGCTACGGCCTGATCGTCTGGGTGCCGGTGCACTTCCTGGGCGCCAACTGGAAAAGCGGTGACAGCATGATCGACCCCAAGTGGATCACCGTGGCCCTGCCGGTGGGCATGGCCATCGGCGCCCTGAGCAATGGCTGGGTCTCGGACAAGCTGTTCGGCTCCAAACGCTACCTGGCGATCATGCTCTACATGTTCCTCGGCGCCGCCACCAGCCTGTGGATGTGGAGCCTGCCGCCCCACAGCGCAATCGGCCTGGTGGCGTTGTTCCTCTGCGGGTTCTTTGTATACGGTCCGGCGTCGAGTTTCTGGGCGCTGTGCCCGGACCTGGTGGGAGCCAAGCGTGCGGGTACGGCCACGGGCGTGATGAACTTCTCATCCTATCTGTTCGCCGGCCTGGCGGAACCGCTGATCGGCAGTATGCTCGACAGTACCGGCAACACCTCACTGATCTTCATCGTCGTGACCTCGGCCTGCCTGTGCAGCGCGGCGGTGGCGTTGTTTATCCGACGTTGATGACCGGCCCGGCGGACCTCAGGAACAGGACTCTTTATGTACCAGTACCACAAGTGGCTGCGCTCGTTTCATGCGGTGGCGAAGACCGGCAGTTTCACCCTCGCGGCCGAGTACCTGAGCGTCGGCCAGCCGACCGTCAGCGAGCAGGTCAATGGGCTGGAGAAGCAGTTCTCGGTGGAGCTGTTCCACCGTCGCGGGCGGTTTATCGAGATGAGCGCGGCCGGGCACGCCCTCTATGGAATCACCCAGGGGCTGTTCGGCCAGGAGGATGAAGCCATGCAACTGTTGCAGAGTTTCAAGCAGCGCAAGACCGGGCTGCTGCGCCTGGGTGCGGTGTCGCCGCCGATCGCGATGAACCTGACCTACGAGCTGATGCAGCGCCACCCGGACATCGAACTGGAAACCTCGTTTTCCCCGGAAAAGGAAACCCTGGACCGGCTCTTCAACTTCGATATCGACGTGGCGATCCTGGCCCTTTCGGAGTTCGACCAACGCTTCGATACCCAGCTTTACCGGCGCTATCCGATCATTGCAGTGGTACGCGATGACCATCCATGGGCCCAACAGAAAGAGGTGCACGTGGAACAGATCAGCCGCGAAAAGTGGGTGATGCGCGAGAAAAGCTCCCGCACCCGGCAACTGGTGGAAGAAAGCTGCAAGCGCCAGGGCGTCGCCGTGAACTGCGTGATGCAGTTGAACAGTCGCGAAGCCATCGTGCACGCAATCACCAAAGGCATCGGCATCGGTTTTGTGTCCGCCGTGGAATACGCCGAAACCCCGGGCACCACGCCGATTACCTTCGTCGACCACCCGTTTTTCATCGACTACCACCTGTGTTGCCTGGGGATTCGGCGCAACCGACCGATGATCGCGGAGTTGTTCGAGGCCAGCCCGATCCCGGTGACCTGATCGCCTTACCCGTTTAAACCCTCACCAGGCGCTTACCTCTTCTTCGACAGAGGGACGGCCTGCTCACACCTGAAAATGGAGACTTGCCATGCACTACCAACAACCGTCCAAGCTGCAAGCCGTGGTCCTGGATTGGGCCGGCACCGTCGTCGACTTCGGCTCCTTCGCCCCCACGCAGATTTTTGTCGAGGCGTTCGGCGAGTTCGGCGTCGCCGTTTCCCTGGAGGAAGCGCGCGGCCCGATGGGCATGGGCAAGTGGGATCACATCCGCACCCTGTGCAACCAGCCGCAGATTGCCGAGCGTTATCGGGCGGTGTTTGATCGCTTGCCAACCGATGAGGATGTCACCGCACTGTATGAACGCTTCATGCCGTTGCAGATCGAGAAAATTGCGCTGCATTCGGCGGTTATTCCCGGGGCTCTTGAGGCGATCAAAAACCTGCGCGAACAGGGTTTGAAGATCGGCTCCTGCTCCGGCTACCCGGCGGTGGTGATGGCCAAGGTGGTCGAGCTGGCGCGGCAGAATGGCTACGTCGCCGACCACGTGGTGGCGACCGACGAAGTGCCCAACGGGCGTCCGCATCCGGCGCAGGCGTTGGCCAACGTGATTGCCTTGGGCATCAGCGACGTGGCCGCGTGCGTGAAGGTCGACGACACCTGGCCGGGGATTCTGGAGGGCCGCAGCGCAGGCATGTGGACGGTCGCATTGACCTGTTCGGGCAATGCACTGGGTTTGACCTACGAGCAATACAAGGCACTGCCCGCTGCTGAGCTGGCGCTGGAGCGCGCGCGTATTACACAGATGTTCGAGGGCTCTCGGCCGCATTACCTGATCGACACCATCGTCGAATTGCCGGCGGTGATCGAAGACATCAATGCGCGTTTGGCGCGTGGGGAGACACCGCAAAGCTGCTAAACGCTCACCCTGTGGCGAGGAGGCAGGCTCGCTCGCCACAGGGAGTAGCGGTTCAATCCAGCAAAGCGGTGTTCTTGAGGAGTTCGTAAAGCCCTTCCGGCACCAATGGCGACTGCGCAGTCTGTTTCACCGCATCCTGGAGTTCGTGGACCAGAATTCGACCGTTGCGGTGAAAGATGCAAAGGGCAAGCGCCCGGATACGCGGTGCGTCCATGGGGTGAAACCCTTGTCTTGGAGTCGATGGTTATTGCGCCTGGAACGTTGCGAGGTAAGCCAGCAAGTTGTCGATCTTCTCCTGATCACTGATCCCCCAGAAAATCATCCGGGTGCCACTCACCACCTTTTTCGGTGCTTCGATGTAGGCGGCCAGCTTGTCCCGCGTCCAGACCACGCCTGAATTCTTCATCGCATCTGAATACTGATAGTCAGTGGTGGTGCCAGCCGGTCGACCAATGATGCCGTTGAGTTGCGGCCCGAAACCGCCCCGGGCATTTTCGCCGATGCTATGGCAACCGCCGCAGGTCTTGCTGAACAGCTTTCCACCGGCTTCGGCATCGCCTTCTGCAACAGCCTGGAGGCTGAAAGCCCCACCGATGAAGGCAATGGCCAGTAAAGCGGCGTATTTCATGAATGACTCCCCACAGGTCGTTCGCCCAACCGCTGCACCAGACGCACCAGATAGCCGTCCGGGTCTTGCACGATGAACTGCCGCTGCCCCGCTTCCACCTCACCCGCCCGGTACCAGGCGTCCTCAACGTCGCGGAACAGCGGCCAGCCGATGGCAGCCAGACGCTGCAGAACAGGCGCCACGGCAGGCACATCGATTTGCAGGTTGATGCCTCGTCCCAAGGGTTTTTCCAGGGGTGCGGTCAGCCACTGGCCGCCATCCGGGTCGTATTGCTCCAGCATGATTTGCGCGCCTTGCAGGTCGAGGTAAGCAAAGCCTTCTTCAGGACGCTGATAGGCGATGTCGAATCCCAACTGGGTGACCCAGAAGTCGAGGCTGCTCGTGAGGGACGTCACGATGAGTTCGGGGACCAGAGGGTTTCGGATAAACATGAGAATCCTTGGGGTGTCTTTACTTAACGCGCTACGACCTGCCATGACATGGCACAGCGACTGCCCGGCGCAAAACCGTGACGATACTCCTCACGCAGAGCCTCTGCCAAACGATGGTCCGGCGCCAGCGAGCGCTCTTGCTGAAATCCCAGCCGCTGGTAGAACGGGGCATTCCAGGGCACATCGCAAAACGTGGTCAAGGTGACGGCCCGCAACTGGCGCAAATATGCCTCACTCATCACGGTTTCAAGCAGTTGCCGGCCTAACCCACGACCTTGCATACCCTGCGCCACCGACAGTTCGTAGATATGCAGGTCACTGTCAAAAATCTGTGCGCTGAGGAAACCCTGAACCTGGCCGTTGTCACCCACCGCGACCCAACACGTACCCAACGCGATCAACTGCAGATGACGTTCAACACGCATGACGTCGGCATCGGCCAGCCAGCCCAAGGATTCGATGGCGCGGAAAGCTTGGGCTGCCGAGCGCTCCAACGCAGGTAAGAACGCGGCATCATGGGCGGTAGCAACCCGGACGGTGGCCAGCTTGAAGCTGCGACCACTCATGAACGCATGCCCATCCAGATCACGGCTTCAGTCCAGGCCGTCACCACCGGGTTCAACGCTCGGCTCCATGGATCGCGCGGGTCAATCTGCGCGGCCGACTGGTCATGCGGCTGCCGACGTCTTTTTCGATCAATGGGGAGGCTGGAGCGTTCACGATTAACGGCCTTGTCTTAAGGTGCCTGCGAGTACTTTCGCGCAGCACATCGTGGCGGATGCCTTACACGGTTAGCAAGTGGCGCACCCTGCCCTGGCGCAACTCCGAGACAACCCAATGACCACCCATCGCATAAAACACATCCAATCGAACCTAATCAACGGCGCCCCACTCCACCTTACTTAACCCGGATGGTGGAGTAAGGATCATGGCTCAGCCATCGATATTGGTGCTGGAAGACGACGAAATCATTCGCTCGTTGATGGTGGATGTACTGGAGGACTTCGGCGCGGTGGTGACCTCGTTCCCGTCCGCAGACGAAGGGATGATTTTTCTGGAGCGGGCCAGTGATCCGGTAGACTTGATTGTCAGCGATATCCAGATGCCGGGCTTGCTCAATGGCTACGATTTGAGCAAGGTAGTCGCCCATCGCTGGCCGACGCTGCCAGTGGTACTGACTTCGGGCAACACCGCAATGGCTTCGCAGTTGGGTTGCACCGTGCGGTTCTTACCCAAGCCATGGACCACCCAGCGCCTGCTCGATTGCGTGCAGTCGGCCCTGGTACAGGTTCCGCCCATGCATTGATAGCATCGCGATATCAGCTAACCCGAACTTCGCGGCAGTTCCTGCGGTCAGTTATCAGGCAACCCTACATGGCCAGCAGGCCCCCAGTTCGAGTTTACTGAATGCATTCACAGGCCCATGACGTTGGTGCGCCACCTGTACTTGAAGCCCTGCGCTCGGGTACTGCGTTACTGCACGTCGCCCTGGAAAAGCGCTTGCCGTTTTTCTCTCCGCAGCTGGATCACGACGGCTACCGACGCCTGCTCCAGGCCTACTACGGGTTCTACAAACCTCTGGAAGCAACGCTGAACGACAGCGGATTGATCCCTGCGGGATTTGATCAGGTGCTGCGTGTGAAGACGCCAACCTTGTTGATGGATCTCCACGCTCTGGGCCTGGACGACCAAGCCATCGCTTCGCTCCCCCTCTGCTCCTCGCTGCCGCCCCTGGACACACCCGCCGCCTGCCTCGGCGCGCTTTACGTGGTGGAAGGCGCCACTCTGGGCGGGCAGATCCTGCGCCGGGAGATGGCCCGGCGCCTGGGACTGGGTGCCGACAATGGCGGCGCGTTTCTCAATGTGTATGGCGCTGAAACCGGCCGGCGCTGGAAAGACTTTCTCGATTACCTGAGCCATGTGCCCCTCGACGCGCACGCCAAACTGCGCGCCGTAAACGCGGCCCGTTCAACATTCAGCTGCTTTGAGCAATGGCTCGACAGCCAGGAGGTACTGCTATGAAACCCGACGATTTTGAAGAATTGCTTGCCAACTGTGCCGACGAACCCATCCGCTTCCCGGGGGCTATCCAGCCTCACGGCGCGCTGCTGACCTTGTCCGAGCCTGAGCTGCATATCGTGCAGGTCAGCGCCAACGTGGCCGAACTGTTCAACCACTCACCGGAATCCCTGCTGGGCCAGCCGCTGCACACATTGATCGGCATTGAACATGCCGGAGCCGTCCAGGCCATGGTCACGCAAAACAGCTTTTTCGACGCCCCACCGCTGCACATGACCCTCAACGGCGCCGAGTTCGAAGGGCTGCTGCACCGCCATCAGGATGCGCTCGTACTGGAGTTCGAGCCACGGCTCAAGGATTTCCAGCCGCGGGCGCTCAATGGCCGGACCAGCAACCTGGGCAAGATGCTGCAACGCCTGCAGTCGGCGAAAACCCTGCAAGCCTTGTATGAAATCAGCGTCAACGAAATCCAGGCCATGACTGGCTACGACCGCGTGCTGATTTATCGCTTCGAAGAGGAAGGCCACGGCCAGGTGATCGCCGAAGCGTCAGCCCCGTCCATGGAGCTGTTCAACGGCCTGTTCTTTCCGGCATCCGACATCCCCGAACAAGCCCGGGAGCTGTACCGCACCAACTGGCTGCGGATCATCCCCAATGCCGACTATGAGGCAGTGCCGCTGGTGCCCAGGTTGCGCCCCGACACCGGCCAGCCACTGGACCTGAGCTTCGCTACGCTGCGCAGCGTGTCGCCGATCCACTGCCAGTACATGAAAAACATGGGGGTGTTGTCGTCCATGAGCATTTCCCTGATGGCCGGCGACAAACTCTGGGGCCTGATCAGTTGCGGTAACCGCCAGCCGCTGCTGGTGCCCAATGACTTGCGCACCGCGTGCCAGACCATTGGCCAGGTGCTGTCGTTGCAGATCAGTGCCATGGAAGCCCTGGACCTCAGCCGCCAACGCGAAGAAAAGGTCGAGGCCCTGGCCCTGCTCAACGAGGCCATACAGGCCTCACCCGCGAACGTCTTCGACGGCCTGGCGCAGCGCCCGCAACTGCTGATGGACCTGACCCTGGCAGGCGGTGTGGCGATCATCGAAGACAAACAACTGCACCGCTACGGCAACTGCCCGGAACCTGCGCAAATCCGCGCCCTGCACAAGTGGCTACAAGAAACGGGTCAGCCGGTGTTTGCCAGCCATAACCTGTCCTCGGTGTACCCGCCGGCAGCTGACTATCAGCAAGTCGCCAGCGGTGTGCTGGCCATGAGTCTGCCCAAGCCGGTGGACAACGGCGTGTTGTGGTTTCGCCCCGAGGTGAAGGAAAACATCAACTGGAGCGGCGACCCGAATAAACCGTTGGACCTGGAAAGCACCGACGCGGGCCTGCGCCTTCGCCCACGCACCTCGTTTGAAATCTGGAAGGTGGAAATGGCTGGCATCTCCACCAAATGGAGCCACGGCGATCGCTTCGCCGCCAACGACCTGCGCCGCTCGGCCCTGGAAAACGACCTGGCCCGCCAGGTGCTGCGCGAACAACAAGCGGTACGCGCCCGGGATGAACTGGTAGCGGTGGTCTCCCACGACCTGCGCAACCCGATGACCGTCATCTCGATGCTCTGCGGCATGATGCAAAAAGCCTTCAGTTCCGAAGGCCCACACACCTCGCGACGGATTTCCTCGGCCATCGACACCATGCAACAAGCCGCCGGGCGCATGAATGTGTTGCTGGAGGATTTGCTCGACACCTCGAAGATCGAAGCCGGGCGCTACACCGTCAAGCCGGTGGCCCTGGACGTAAGCCAGATGTTCGAGGAAGCCTATTCGCTGCTGGCGCCCCTGGCGATGGAAAAGGGCATCGATTTGTCCTTCAACGCCGAGCCCGGGCTACGAATCAATGCCGACCCGGAGCGGCTGTTCCAGGTGCTGTCGAACCTGATCGGCAACGCCATCAAGTTCACCCCGCGCCAGGGCAATATCGGCATCAGTGCGTTGAGCAATGGCGAGGAGATTGTGTTTTCGGTGCGTGATTCCGGCGAAGGGATCGCCCCTGATCAGTTGCCTCATGTGTTTGATCGCTACTGGACTCAAACCGAAAACAATCCCACCGGCAGCGGCCTGGGGCTGTACATCACCCAAGGCATCGTGCAGGCCCACGGCGGGCGGATCGAGGCTGAAAGTGAGTTGGGGCGGGGCAGCGAGTTTCGGTTTACGGTGCCCAAGCCGACTGAAACTCCCCCTCAGTAATCCGGCGAAGCAAATGAAAACCCAAAGGCCCGGAACGCTGGACCGGGCCAAGGCCACTGATCAGGACGCACTCAGAGGGAGTTGATGCGCAACGCCAACTTCCTATCAAGCGAGAGGTACGTCCATGATCGTCGGTAGCGCTTTTCACACCCAATCCCTGATTCAGCCCTTTCAGCCCGCCAAGCTGGTTCAACCCGTCCAGCCCGTACAACCCGCCTCCCCACCCAAGGACGAGCCGTCAGGTCGTAAGGAAGGCGGCGCACTAAGCGGCTTGGGAGGCAGCTTGCTCTGACCGTTCAAACGCTTCTAAACCGGTAACACCACAACGGCGGCCAACCCGCCACACGGGCGATTCTTCAACGTCAGCGTTCCACCGTGTTCCAGGACAATCGCCCGTGCCGTGGAGAGTCCCAAACCGACCCCGCCGGTACTTTTATTGCGTGAGCCTTCCAGCCGAAAGAACGGCAGGAACACTTGCTCATGCCGCTCCTGCGGGATGCCCGGGCCACGGTCCAGTACCCGCACCGTCACCACGCCGGGACTCTGTTGCAGTTCGATTTCCGGCGCCCGCCCGTAGTGGATCGCATTGTCCATCAGGTTGGTCATCACTCGCTTGAGCCCCAACGGGCGACCGAAATACACCAGCCGTGGCGGGCCATTGAAGGTGATGTCGATGGACTGGTCGCGGTAGTCGTCAATCAGCGTTTGCAGCAACTCAGCGAGGTCCAGTTGGGTGGCCTGTTCCAGACGCGCATCGTCGCGAAAGAATTCCAGCGCGGTATTGATCATCGCCTGCATCTCGTCGACATCCCGGAACAGGCGGTGCTGCTGGTCGGCATCCTCGATAAATTCACCCCGCAGGCGCAGGCGGGTCAGCGGCGCACGCAGGTCATGGGAAATCGCGGCGAGCATCTGGGTGCGGTCCTGGATGAAGTGCTGCAACTGCGCCTGCATGCCGTTGAACGCGAGGATCGCCTGGCGAATTTCATGGGGGCCGACCGGCTCAATGGGCGGCGCGCGAAAGTCGGCGCCGAAACGGCGCACGCCCTGAGTGAAATGCTGTAACGGCCGGGCCAGGCGCCGGGTGGCAATCAGCGTGACCAACGCGGTGGAAATCAGCACCAGCATCAGCACCACCAGGCTGCGCGGGCCTTCCGCCAGGCCCCAACTGCGGGACGGCGCGCTGAATACCAGCCACGACTGGTCAACCAACTGCACCACCAGCACATAGTGCCCGCCGGGGCCCAGCCAATCAGATGGCTCATAGACCTCCATTCGCCGCTCCGGCCCCTTTAGCAGCTGTTTAAACAGCTGATCGGAATGAAAAACCGGGTCTTCCAGAATCGGCACATCAATACCTGCGCGGGTGGCCGACCAACTCACGTTGAAACTGTCGTCACCCACCGCCTGCGTCAGTTGTGGGCGCTGGGAAGGCTGCGCGGCTTCGATCATCCGTACGATCACCGCGACCTTTTCCAACAGGCCCGTTTCACTCAACGGCGGCCTGGCCCAGACGCCTGCCAGTTGCACGAACAACGCGTTGAAGGCCAGCGCCGTGAGCATCGCAATCAGGATGGTCAGGGCAATCCAGCGGGCCACGGTGTCCCGGGGTTTGAAGCGGCTCATGAGCGGGTCACCGCGACGGTGAACTGGTAACCGCCGTTACGCACAGTACGTATCATCGCCGGGCGCTTGGTGTCGAATTCCAGCTTGCGTCGCAGGCGGCTGACCTGCACGTCGATGCTGCGGTCGAACGCGTCGTGGCTATGGCCCCGCGCCAGGTTCAGCAATTGCTCGCGGGTCAGCACGCGCTGAGGGTGTTCGACGAACACCAGCAGCAGGTCGAACTCTCCGGACGACAACGGGATCATCACCTGGTCCGGCGAGCGCAACTCCCGGCGCGTCAGGTCCAGTTGCCAACCGGCGAAGCGAATCAGCGGACGCGACGCGTCACCCAACGTCGGCCGGCTTTCACCCGCCCGACGCAGTACAGCGCGCACCCGGGCAAGTAGTTCACGGGCGTCGAAAGGTTTGCTCAGGTAGTCATCGGCGCCCATTTCCAGGCCCACCACGCGATCACTCAACTCGCCCATGGCGGTCAGCATGATCACCGGCGTCGCGTATTGCTGGCGCAGGCGTTGGCACAGCAACAGGCCGTTATCCCCCGGCAGCATCAGGTCGAGGATGATCAGATCGGCAGGCGTACGCTCCATGGCCGTCCACAGGTCGGTGCCATTGGCGGCAGTCTCGACCGTGTAGCCATGTTGCAGAAAAAATTTCTTCAGCAGGGCGAGGACCTCAAGGTCATCGTCCACGATTAAAAGATGGCTCACCGGTGGGCATCACTTGGTCTTGTCGATGCGCCATCTAAAACCATTCGACGCGGCCCGTCATATATTTCAATCGTGCAATAAAGCGTCAACAGCGCAATAAAGCAGACATCTTTGCGCAAGCCTCGAATGCCAGCATCGGCCTCCTTTTTCCGGAGACTGTGCTTATGCGTTCGCTGACGTACCCCCAGCACCTGGCTCGCCAGGCCGTGCTGTTGCTGACCGTGTCTTACCTGACAGGCTGCGCAAGCCCGGCCAACGTGGCGACTACTACACGCTGCGCAGAGGTTTCCTACCCGGTGTATGACCCTGCCGAGCCGGTCAACCGGGGCGTGTTCGCTTTCAACCGCGCGGTGGATGACTACGCCCTGGCGCCTGTAGCCCGCGGCTACCGCTACCTGCCAGATTTTTTCCAGCAGGGTGTGCATAACTTTGCCAGCAACTTCAGCGAACCCAAGGTATTTATCAACGACCTGCTGCAAGGTAACCCTCGGCGCTCGGTCAACACGCTGGGACGCTTTGCGGTGAACACCACCGTGGGAATCGTCGGGTTGATTGATGTTTCGGACCCGCTGTGCATTCCCCGTCACACCGCCGACTTCGGCCAGACCTTTGGCGTGTGGGGGATTGGCAACGGCCCGATCGTGGAGCTGCCTTTGCTGGGCACCGGCAACAGCCGCGATGCGGCGGGCAAGGTCTTGAACTTCCTGGTGGCGCCGCTGGGCGACAGCGATACCGTACAAACCCTGGACACCATCAGCCTGGTAGGCGGTACGGTGGATACGCGCGCGTCGTTGCTGCCGCTGACCGACAGCCTGCAAAAGTTGCCGGACTACTACAGCGCGTTGCGTAATGTGGTAGCCGAACACCGCGCGGCCTTTGTGCTGGAGGGCAAGCAGGGGGCGACGTCGCCCCGGGCCGATGATTGCGCAAAGGGAGCGGGCGATGATTTCTGATTCAAGCTCACTGATTCTGCAACATCAGGTCCGCAGACGCGGCGCCAACGCCCTGCTCTGCCGGGAAACGCGCCTGCATCTCTCCGGCGACCAGAATCGGCTGATCCTCAGTCGCTATGTCGAACAGTACAGCCCGCAGGGTGTGCGATGGGTCGAGCGCCAACACAGCGTGGCACTGGCCGATGTAATGCGCTGGCTGATGACGTCGGGAGAAGCATCCGTCACGAGCCATGAACCCCATAAGAAGGTGAATCTGACAACGTCATAATTTGACGCGAGACGTTTATAGCGAGGCAACCAGGGGATGCGTAATTTCTCGCTCTCCTTGATAGCGCTGGCTATCAAGGCAGACACCCTCTCTTTTAAAAAGGCACATCGCCATGATCCATGCTATGAACAGCTCCTTTGCACAATTGCCCACCCCATCGGTCTCCACTGAACAACCTGCGCCGGTACGAAACAAGCGAAGCCTTGAACCGTTCGCCGAAGCGAGGGATACCGTTGACTACAACGGCGCCTCGGCCAGCGACCGGAGTCGTAAAAACTCCGGCGGCCTGGACAACCTCGGCGGCGGCCGCCTGCCCTGATCCACCAACCAGAGGGCGGCATCGCCGCCCTCTCACTGGGTGTCATGCCTTGACAAAACACTGACATCCAATGCGTTACCCTTTACCCCCAACCTGTAATCAGCCGTGGCCTTCATGCTACAACCCGCCCACCTTCCTGCCGTACTTGCTGGCCCGCTGCTGCGACGCCTGGAGCCCCAGCGCCTGGTGATGTGGCTGGTAGGAAGTCGTGCCCTGGCATTGACCCTGAGGCTGCAAGTCGCCCAAGGCGAGACGCTGGATATCGATCTGGACGCCAGCCGCTGCCAGGTCGTACCCGTCGGGTGCCAGGCCTTTATCCACCTGATCGACGTGCCACTGGCCGAGGCACTGCCCCAGGATGTGAGCATCAGCTACGACCTGCTGGTAAACGGTGCCGGCATCGCCGAATGGGCGCCGCACCTGCTTTATCCGGGCGCCCAAGGCCCGAACTTCGTCCTGCACAGCCGCATCCATCAGTTGGTGCACGGCTCATGCCGCAAGCCTCACCACCGCGCCGATGAAGGTTTGCTGTGTGTTGACCGGCTGCTGGCCGAGTCGACCACTGTCGAAGCACGCCCGGCCTTGTTGATGATGAGCGGCGACCAGGTGTATGCCGATGATGTCGCGGGGCCAATGCTGCGGGCCATTCATGCGCTGATTGCCCGCCTCGGCCTGTTCGACGAACACCTCGAAGGTGCGGTCGTCGACAACAGCGCAGCACTCTATGAGCATGCCGCCAGCTACTACCACCGAGCCGATCTGTTGCCCGCCCTGGAGAGCAACGAGACCTTGCGCGAGCGTTTTTTTGGCGGCGTGAAGAAGCCGATTTTCACCAGCAGCAGCGCCGATAACCACCTGGTGACCTTCGCCGAAGTCATGGCAATGTACTTGCTCGCCTGGTCGCCCGTGCCGTGGGACCTGATCAACCCGCAAGCGCCTCAACTGCGCGCCGAAGGGCACGTCCGCTACGCCCACGAGCAAGTGCAGATCGACAAGTTTCGGGACGGCCTGGGTGGCGTGGCCAGGGTATTCGCCCACCTTTCGTGCCTGATGATCTTCGATGATCACGACATCACCGACGACTGGAACCTCAGCGCCCAATGGGAAGAAACGGCCTACGGCCACCCGTTCTCCAAGCGCATCATCGGCAACGCGCTGCTGGCTTACATGCTATGCCAGGGCTGGGGCAATAACCCGGATGCGTTTGACACAGTGCTAGGCAAAACCCTGGCCCTGACCACCCAAGCCCATGGCAACTACCTGGATGCGGTCGCTCAGGATGAGCTGGTAGACGAACTGTTGACGTTCCAGCAATGGCATTACGTGCTGCCCACCACGCCTGCGCTGGTAGTACTCGACACCCGTACCCGGCGCTGGCGCAGTGAGTTCAACCTCAAGCAACCGTCAGGCCTGCTGGACTGGGAAGCTTTAAGCGAACTGCAACAGGAACTGCTGGATCACCCTTCGGCGATCATCGTTTCACCCGCGCCCATCTTTGGCGTCAAGCTGATCGAGACCGTGCAGAAGGCCTTCAGTTGGTGCGGCTACCCGCTGCTGGTAGACGCAGAAAACTGGATGGCCCATCGCGGTGCGGCGCAGGTGATCCTCAACATCTTTCGCCATTCCCGCACCCCGGGCAACTACGTGATCCTGTCCGGAGACGTGCACTACTCGTTCGTCTACGAAGTACTGATCCGCCACCGCAATGGGGGCCCGAAGATCTGGCAGATCACCAGCAGCGGCATCAAGAACGAATTCCCACCGCGGCTGCTGGAGTGGTTCGACCGCCTCAATCGCTGGCTCTACTCGCCTCGCTCACCGCTGAACTGGCTGACCCGACGCAGGCCCATGCAGGTTGTGCCGCATATTCCTGAACACGCCGAGGCGGGTGAACGGTTGTGGAACTCTGCGGGGATCGGCCAGGTGTTTTTTAACCAGCAAGGGCAGCCTGAGGCCATCTATCAGCACAATGCCAATGGGGCGCCCAGAACGAGGATGGTAGCGCCAAATAAAAGGCTGAAGCCCCACGAATAGTGGCCCAAAGCCACAACCCCAACTAGACCAAAGCCCCCCTTTCTAAGCGCCAAAGCGCCGTTGTACAGTACCGTCAGCCACGGAGTATCGGCGTCAACAGTAACTGGCCATGAGAGCCAGCCCACGCAAGGAGCGCGCAATGGACGATACATCCGGCCAAGAACCCTCAAGGAGCGACTTTACCGACCTCAACGCCGACATGCTGCACGCCATCATGGAGCTGGTCAGCGACGGGATCTGGGACTGGAACGCCAACACCGGTTTCGTCTACCGCAACCCCGGCTGGTACGAAATGCTCGGGTACGCCCATCACTCCCTGGAAAACAGCGTATTCACCTGGGAAAACGTGATTCATCCGGATGATTATCCTCAGGTAATGGTGCTGTTCGATAACTACATCAACCGTCGCACCACTCACTATCAAGCCGAATACCGCTGCCGCAAGAAAGATGGCTCCTACCTGTGGATCGAAGACCGTGGCTACGTGATCTCACGTAACGACGACGGCTCGGTGGCGCGCATGGTCGGTGTCCACCGCAACATTCAGGCACGCAAACAGTCCATCGAACAGCTGGAACGACGCAATCAATCCCTGGAAGCCCTGGTGGCCGAACGTACCCGCGAGCTGTCGCGGGTCAATCAACAACTGCAGTTGCAACTGGATGAGAATCGCTCCCTGGCCGAACGCGACGCGTTGACCCACGTGGCCAATCGTTACCGTCTGGAGCGGGTCCTGCTGGAAGAATGCGATCGCGCCCAACGCTTTCGCCTGCCGCTGTCGCTGATTGCCATGGACATTGATGACTTCAAGCCGATCAACGACCAGCACGGCCACGCCGTCGGTGATGAAACCCTGGTGCATGTGGTGGAATGCCTGGAAGCCTGCTTGCGCCACGGCGACTTGCTGGCCCGCTGGGGCGGTGATGAGTTCATGGTGATCGTGCCCAAAAGCACGTTGGAAACCGCGCGGGAATTGGCCGAGCAAATGCGATGTGCGCTCAGGGAGTTGCCCGCCGTGGGCAACTTCAAGGTGACGCTGAGCCTGGGCGTGGTGGAGCGACGCAACGATGAATCACCCACCAGCCTGATGGCCAGGGCCGATCAGGCGTTGTATCGCTCCAAGGCGGCGGGCAAGGACACCGTGTCTGAGTAAAACCTTCAGCGAACCGGCGGCGCGTACTGGATGCCGCCGTTGCTCCACAGCGCATTCAGGCCGCGCTTGATCTTCAGCACACTGCCCTGGCCGATGTTGCGCTCGAACACTTCGCTGTAGTTGCCTACTTGCTTGACGATCTGCACCACCCAGTCCTTGCGCAGTTTCAGGTCCTTGCCGTAGTCACCGTCTGCCCCCAGCAAGCGGGCAACGTCCGGGTTCTTGCTGGACTTGGCTTGCTCTTCGACGTTCTGCGAGGTGATGCCCATTTCCTCGGCATTGAGCATGGCGAACAGGGTCCACTTGACGATACTGAACCACTCGTCATCGCCCTTGCGCACCAACGGGCCCAGCGGCTCCTTGGAAATCACTTCCGGCAACACCACGAACTCATCCGGGTGAGCCATCTTGATCCGCTGGGCGTACAGGCCCGACTGGTCGGTGGTCAGCACGTCGCAGCGGCCGGCTTCGAGGCCCTTGGCGCTTTCGTCGGCGGTGTCGAAGGTGATCGGCGTGTACTTCAGGCCGTTGGAGCGGAAGTAGTCCGAGACGTTAAGCTCGGTGGTGGTGCCGGCCTGGATGCAGATGGTCGCGCCGTCCAGGTCCTTGGCGCTCTTCACGCCGAGCTTGGTGTTCACCAGGAACCCGATGCCGTCGTAATAGGTCACGCCGGTGAACACCATGCCCATGCCCGCATCACGGGAACTGGTCCAGGTGGTGTTGCGGGAAATCAAATCGATCTCGCCGGACTGCAACGCAGTGAAGCGCTCCTTGGCGGTCAACTGGCTGAACTTCACTTTCGACGCATCACCAAACAGCGCGGCGGCGACGGCGTGGCACACATCCACATCAATGCCGGTCATCTTGCCGTTGGCGTCCGGCACGCCGAAACCCGGCAACCCATCGCTGACCCCACACTGGATAAATCCCTTCTTCTGGATCGCATCCAGGGTCGCCCCCGCGTGTGCGCTCCCGGCCAGCCCCAATACTGCAGCGGCGGTGAATGCCGCCAACGTGGATTTCATGTGCTTCATGCAAGGCGCTCCCTGTCGGTCTTTATTATTCGGCGCCACAAACCCACGCCGTTTATAGTGTTGCCGGTAAGTATCAACGGCTTTACACCTTGGCCACAAACGACGTTTAGGCTTAGGCTCCTTCCGATTTGGAATGAACTCGGCTATTTGAAAGGATCTGCGATCCCGTGATCTCAAAACGCTTGACCCCTTCGATGACCGCCTTGCAGTGCTTCGAAGCCGCCGCCCGCCACTTGAGTTTCACCCGCGCCGCCGAAGAGCTGCACCTGACCCAGAGTGCGGTGAGCAAGCAAGTGGCGCAGTTGGAAGAGATGCTCTGTCACCCGCTGTTCCAGCGAGTGCGCCAGCGTTTGTACCTGTCGCCGGCAGGCTCGCTGTACCTGGAGGAAGTGCGCAAGATCCTCAACCAGGTGGATATTTCCAGCCGCTACATCCTGACCTACGGTGGTGAAACCGAAGTGCTGCGCATCGCCACCCAGCCGACTTTTGGTGACCGCTGGCTGGTGCCCAAGCTCAAGGACTTTGCCGCTCGCCATCCCAACATCCACCTGGACGTGCGCAACGAACTGGAGCCGTTCGACGTGTTGCAGGCCAAGGCGGATATCGCGTTTTTCTTCGGCCAGGGGGCGTGGCCGGGAGCGACCTGCATCGAGCTGTTTCGCGAAGCCGTGGTGCCGGTCTGCGCCCCCGGGTTTGTTGCCGCTGGCAGCGATGCCTCGTCCCGTCACACGTTGCTGCAATGCACCTCGCGTCCGGAAGCCTGGCACGAGTGGTTTCTGGAACAAGGCCTGCACTCGCAAAACAGCTACCACGGGCCGCGCTTCGACACGTTCTACATGTGCATTCGCGCAGCCCAATCGGGGTACGGCGTGGCGTTGGTGCCGCAGTATCTGGTGGCCGAGGAATTGGCCAACGGCAGCCTGATGATCCCTTGGGATTACACGATGCCCAGCGCCGGCGCGCACTTTATCGCCCATGCCGAACATGCTGGGGAGATTCCGAAAGTGAAGGCCTTTTTGAGCTGGATGGTGGAGTACCTCACAGCACATCCCGACTTTTAATAATGACCCGGCGACTTTATTTCGTTTGCGGGGCAAGGCGGCTCACGGCTTAGATAAAAGGACGCATCCCATTCTTGAGTCCCGGATCCATGAGCCGCGAAACCATCAGCCAGTCGATTTCCATCGTCCACCCCATCAGCCTCAGCCACGGCAAGAACGCCGAAGTCTGGGATACCACGGGCAAGCGCTACATCGACTTTGTCGGCGGCATCGGCGTGCTCAACCTGGGCCATTGCCATCCGCGTGTGGTGGAGGCGATTCGCGAGCAAGCGACCAAACTCACCCACTACGCCTTTAACGCCGCGCCTCACGCGCCCTACATCGAACTGATGGACCGTCTCACCGCATTCATTCCGGTGGACTACCCGGTAAGCGGAATGCTCACCAACAGTGGCGCGGAAGCGGCGGAAAACGCCTTGAAAATTGTCCGGGGCGCGACTGGCCGTACCGCGGTCATTGCCTTTGACGGGGCGTTTCACGGGCGCACCCTGGCGACGCTCAACCTCAATGGCAAGGTCGCGCCCTACAAGCAAAAAGTCGGCGTATTGCCAGGGCCGGTGTTCCATCTGCCCTTCCCCAGCCGCGACAACGGCGTGACCTGCGGCGAAGCGCTGAAGGCAATGGACCGCCTGTTCAGCGTGGAAATCGACGTCGACGACGTGGCCTGTTTCATCATCGAGCCGGTGCAGGGCGAAGGAGGCTTCCTGACCCTGGACGTGGAATTCGCCCAGGCCCTGCGACGCTTTTGCGACGAGAAAAACATCCTGCTGATTGCCGATGAAATCCAGTCCGGCTTCGGTCGTACCGGCCAGCGTTTTGCCTTCTCACGCCTGGGGATTGAGCCAGACCTGATCCTGCTGGGCAAAAGCATCGCCGGCGGTGTGCCGCTCGGCGCAGTAGTAGGTCGCAAAACGTTGCTCGACAACCTGCCCAAAGGCGGCCTGGGCGGCACCTATTCCGGTAACCCGATTGCCTGCGCGGCGGCGTTGGCGACCCTGGATGAAATGACCGACGAACACCTGCAAAGGTGGGGCGCCCAGCAGGAAGAAGCGATCGTCAGCCGTTATGAATCATGGCGCTCGAAAAAGCTCTCGCCCTACCTCGGCCGCTTGACCGGCGTGGGCGCCATGCGTGGTATCGAACTGGCCAACGCCGACGGCAGCCCGGCCCCACAACAGCTGACCCAACTGCTGGCCCTGGCCCGCGAGGCGGGTTTGCTGCTGATGCCCAGCGGTAAATCACGGCACATCATCCGCCTGCTGGCGCCGTTGACGATTGAGGCGGCGGTGCTGGAGGAAGGGCTGGATATTCTTGAGGGGTGTTTGGCGAAGTTGGTTTAAAAGCCAGAAAGCCCGGCAGGGAGCCGGGCTTCGAACGGAAAGCGTCAGTGAACGAGTCGGGCGACGCCAAATGCGATGGCAGACAAGGCTCCAGCCGTTCCGACAAACCATTTCAACAGCCGGGTTTCCAACGATTGCATATCCGTTCTGAAATTGGCGATTGAAAGATCCAATCTAGAGGTCGCTTCAAGCAGGTCGATTTTGGTCTGCATCAGATCGGACTTGGTAGTCATGTGCTCTTGCATGCCATCCAGCTTCGTCTCGACGCGCTCCAGCCTTGCCTCAACTTGCGAAATACGCTTTTCCAAATCGCTTTCTCCTCCGTTGCCCCCACCGCCTGCGCCGCCTTTGCGGTCGCAGCCTGATGACGAACCTTGACGGTACTCCTGGCGAAGATAGCTCACATTATCCTTGAGGTCATTCGCCATTTCCGGCCTCCTTCTTCTGGGTCAAAGCATTCAATCCATCAGCTACACCCTCCATGCAGTCGATAAACTCATTCAGCTTCGCCCATGCTTCATCTGCTGCCTGTTTTACATCGGCGTCTTCACTACGTCTGAGCACGCCGGCCAGGCTGATGATGCCGGAACCGAGTCTCGCAATTGCACTGTGATACTGGCCAAGAATAATGACTAATTCCCGGGCCGTTACGGCCTCTGCCTCACCCACCATGTCATCGCCGTCCATGTCGCCCCTCCATCCGTTTTGGTGACGCAGAAAACCACGCCTTCAAACGCAAACCAATGAACAGTTTGCTACCAAATCCGACGACCCAACCCACTATTACCAAATCCGAAAGAATCCATCTTCCGTTTAGCCCTTTCTCTCCCCTCGCCAGCGCTTTATCCTTGTCAGTAACAAAGTGAAACGTTTCATCATTCCATCAGACCACCGACCGCCCGTGTTCAACGCCTTTGTGCGAACGCGCCAGGCCGCTGTTGGCGTTTCAAAACCATAAATATTAAGACTCCATTTTGCCTATGCCTGCTTTCCCAAACCTGCGCCTGTGCGCTGCGCTGCTACCGTTCGGCCTGTTCAACTGTGCCCAAGCCGCCCCTGCCTTTGACGCTGAATCACCGTGGATGCTGGGTGATTTCGGCGGCACTCGGACAGCGCTGTCTCAACAAGGCTACGACTTCAAGTTCGACTACACCGGCGAGATGGGCAGTAACCTGCACGGCGGCTCAGACCACGACCGTACCGCGCGCTACAGCGATCAGTTCGGCCTGGGTACGCACCTGGATCTGCAGAAGATCCTCGGCTGGCACGACGCGGAGTTCCAGTTGACGGTGACCGAGCGCAGCGGCAACAACATCACTAACGACCGCGTTAACGACCCGCGTGTGGGCGGGTTCACCTCGTCCCAGGAAGTCTGGGGCCGTGGCCAGACCTGGCGCCTGACGCAGATGTGGTATCAGCAGAAGTTCTTCGACCAGAAACTGGACATCAAGGCCGGGCGTTTTGGCGAAGGCGAAGACTTCAACAGCTTCCCCTGCGACTTCCAGAACCTCGCGTTCTGCGGCTCCCAGGTCGGCAACTGGGTGGGCAGCATCTGGTACAACTGGCCGGTGAGCCAGTGGGCGTTGCGGATCAAGTATCACCTGACGCCTGAGCTGTACGCCCAGGTCGGTGCCTATGAACAGAACCCGTCCAACCTGGATCGCGGCAATGGCTTCAAGCTCAGTGGCAGCGGCACCCAAGGGACCCTGCTCCCGGTGGAACTGGTGTGGACGCCCACGCTCAACGGCCTGCCCGGCGAATACCGCGCCGGTTACTACTACAGCAGCGCCAAGGCCAGCGACGTCTATAAAGACCGCAACGACCAGCCGGCGGCCCTCAGCGGCGAGGGCTATCGCAGCGCCTCCAGCAAACACGGGGTGTGGCTGGGGGTGCAGCAGCAAGTCACCAGCCTGGCCAGCGACCATTCGCGAGGCTTGAGCGTGTTCGCCAACGGCACGATGCACGACAAGAAAACCAACGCTGTGGATAACTACGTGCAGGCGGGTGTGGTCTACAAGGGCCTGTTCGATGCCCGCGCCAAGGACGATATCGGCTTTGCCGTCGCCCGGGTGCACGTCAACCCGGCCTATCGCAAAAACGCCGAGGCGACCAACCAGGCCCGCGCCGTCTTCGACTTCGACGACCCGGCCTACCTGCCCCTGCAACACACCGAATACAGCGCCGAGCTCTATTACGGCGTGCACGTCACGAACTGGCTGACGGTGCGCCCGAACCTGCAATACATCCGTCATCCCGGGGCCGTGGCCCAGGTAGATGACGCGCTGATTGGCGGGATCAAGCTGCAAAGTTCCTTCTGATTGCTGAATAAACCTAATTTGCCCTGAACCATGCCTGCGCCGGAACGTCATCTACAGTGAACTGTGCGCAACCAATTCAAAACGTAACGGAGAACCACACTATGAGCACTGATGGTGCTTCAAGTCCAAGTCGCCTGCTGCCCAGGCTGCTGGGGATCTTGCTGCTGATAATGGGCCTGGCCTTGTTGGCCGGGGGGATCAAGCTAAGCATGCTCGGCGGGTCGCTGTATTACCTGCTGGCCGGCCTCGGTATCACCGTCACCGGTCTGTTGCTGCTGGCAACACGCCGCGCGGCGCTGGGCTTGTACGCACTGGTGCTATTTGCCAGCACCGTCTGGGCACTGTGGGAAGTCGGCCTGGACTGGTGGCAGTTGGTGCCGCGCCTGGCCCTGCTGTTCGCCCTCGGCATCGTCATGCTGCTCCCGTGGTTCCGCCGTCCGTTGCTGCGTGGCCAAGCCTCACCCTTGGGCACTGGCGCCCTGAGCGTCGCCGTCGTGCTGGCCGGTGCCGCCGCCTTGGCCAGCCAATTCACCGACCCGGGTGCCATGGTCAAGAAAGGCCAACTGGACCGCGATGCGGTGCCTGGCATGGCCAGCGCCGCACCGGCCCAGGCCGAGGGTGACTGGAACTCCTATGGCCGCTCGGCCTTCGGTGATCGTTACTCGCCACTCGCGCAGATCACCCCGGAAAACGCCCACAAGCTGGTGCCTGCCTGGACGTTCCGTACTGGCGACATCCCTGGCCCAGGGGATCCCGGTGAAACCACTGCGGAAAACACCCCGCTGAAAGTCAACGGCATGCTCTACGTGTGCACGCCTCACAGCCAGGTGATTGCCCTGGATCCAGACACCGGTAAGGAAATCTGGCGTTTCGACCCGAAGATCAGCACCGAAGGCGCTGCAAACTTCAAGGGTTGGGCGCACATGACCTGCCGTGGCGTGTCGTATCACGATGACGCCGTGTATGCCTCCGAGCAGAGCCCGACTGGCAGCGCCAGCCCGGCCGCCGCGCCGAATGCCTGCCCGAAACGCATCTTCGTACCTACCGCCGACACCCGTCTGATCGCCCTGAACGCCGACACCGGCAAGATGTGCGAAGACTTCGGTGACAAGGGCCAGGTCGACCTGCGTGCCAACATCGGCACCTTCGCCCCGGGCGGTTACTACTCCACCTCGCCACCGGCTGTTACCAAGAACCTGGTAGTGATCGGCGGTCACGTGACCGACAACGTCTCCACCGACGAGCCTAGCGGCGTGATCCGCGCGTTCGACGTGCACACCGGCAAGCTGGTGTGGAACTGGGACAGCGGCAACCCGGACGACACTACCCCGTTGGCCGAGGGCAAGACCTACACCCGCAACTCGCCAAACATGTGGTCGATGTTCGCGGTGGACGAAAAACTCGGCATGCTCTACCTGCCGATGGGTAACCAGATGCCCGACCAGTACGGCGGCGACCGGACTCCGGACTCCGAGAAGTACAGCGCCGGCCTGACTGCCCTGGACATCGACAGCGGCCACGTAAAATGGACCTTCCAGTTCACTCACCATGACCTGTGGGACATGGACGTGGGCGGCCAGCCTTCGCTGATCGACATCAAGACCGCTGACGGCGTGAAAAAAGCCGTAATGGCCTCGACCAAGCAAGGCAGCATCTACACCCTGGACCGCACCAACGGTCAGCCCGTGGTGCCGATCAATGAAATCCCTGTACCGCAAGGCGCAGTGGCCGGCGATCACACCGCACCGACCCAACCGAAATCCGACCTGAACTTCATGCCACCGCCCCTCAAGGAGCGTGACATGTGGGGCGTGACGCCGTTCGACCAGATGCTGTGCCGGATTGACTTCAAATCCATGCGCTACGACGGTCCGTTCACCCCGCCATCGCTGCAAGGCTCGATCGTTTACCCGGGTAACTTTGGCGTGTTCGACTGGGGTGGCATTTCCGTCGACCCGGTGCGCCAGATTGCATTCGTGAACCCGAGCTACATGGCGTTCAAATCGAAACTGATCCCGGCCGCCGACATCGCCAAACAAGGCCCACGGGTCAGCGAAACCGAAGGCGTGCAGCCGAACAAAGGCGCGCCGTACGGCGTGATCCTTGAAGCCATGCTGTCGCCACTGGGCCTGCCGTGCCAGGCGCCGGCGTGGGGTTATGTGGCCGCGGTCGACCTGACCAACCACCAGACCATCTGGATGCACAAGAACGGCACCGTGCGTGACAGCTCGCCGGTTCCGATTCCACTGACCATGGGCGTACCAAGCCTGGGCGGGACCTTCACCACTGCCGGTGGCGTGTCCTTCCTCAGCGGTACCCTTGACCAGTACCTGCGTGCCTATGACGTGAAAAACGGCAAGCAACTGTGGGAAGGCCGCCTGCCAGCAGGCGCGCAAACCACACCGATGACCTACACCGGCAAGGACGGCAAGCAGTACGTGCTGGTCATGGCCGGCGGTCATGGTTCCCTGGGTACCAAGCAGGGCGACTATGTGATGGCGTTTAAACTGCCGGATTAAGTAAAACCGGTGGTAATGAAAAGGCGGCTACCTAATGGGTAGCCGCCTTTTTTTGTGCGTTCACACCGGCGCGTGTTCACGGCGCATCCACATTTCGAAAGCCGTGGCGTTCAAGGGCCGGCTGATCAAATAGCCCTGGGCCGTGTCGCACTTCCAGAGCTTGAGCAGCTTGAGGCTGGGCTCGAACTCCACGCCTTCAGCCACCACCTTGAGCCCCAGGTTGTGACTCATTTCGATGGTCGAGCGCACGATCACGCCGTCGCCTGAGGTGCTGTCGAGATTGCGTATGAATGACTGGTCGATCTTCAGCTCCTGCACCGGCAGGCGTTGCAGTTGCGCCAGGGATGAATAGCCGGTGCCGAAGTCGTCCACCGACAGGCTGATGCCACAACCGCGCAGTTGCTCCAGCACGCTGAGGGCCTGCACCGGGTTGTGCATGATCGCGCTTTCGGTGATTTCGAAGATCAATCGTCGGGCCGATACGCCGTAGTGCGCCAACAGCTCGGTCACCCGCAGGGCCAGGCTGTCATCGGCCAGGTCATCCACCGAGATGTTGACCGACAACTGCACCTGCAACCCGCGCACCTCCCACTCGGCCAATTGCCGAATGGCTTCTTCGATCACCCAGTGGGTCAGGTTGCCCATGCTGCCGGTGCGTTCGGCCAAGGGAATGAACTCGGCGGGAGATACCAGCCCGAGGGTCGGATGCTCCCAGCGCAGCAGCGCTTCGGCCTGGCTCACATGCCCATGGTGCAGGTCGAGCTTGGGCTGATAACACAGGTACAACTCGCCCTCCGCCGGCGCCCGGCGCAGGTCACGGATCAGGCTGATCTGCCGTTGGTGGGCGAGGTCGCGGTCCTGTTGGTAGATCTGTAAATAACCCGGGAATGCTGCCGCATCGTGACGGGCAATGGCGGCACGGCTGATCAGCTCTTCAACCTGCTGGCCGTCGGCCGGGTAAGCGGCGATGCCGATGCTCACTTCATGGCGCAGTTCATCACCGCCAATGCGCTGGGGCTCGGTCAGCAGCCCATACAGGCGGTCAGCCAGGGCCACGACGCGATCAATCTCGGTGTTTTCCAGCAGCAGCAAAAACTCGCTGCCGGTGATACGCGCAGCGGTGTCACTGGCCGAGAGGCTCGACAGCAGGCAGCGGCTGGCTTCGCGGAGCATTTCTTCCACGCCTTCCGGGCCGTAGCCTTCGTTGATCACGCGGTAGTTCTCGATCCCCAGGTACAGCAACACCACGGGCCGACCGGCGCTGATGGCACTGCCCAGGCGTTCCATGGCCAGCGCCCGGTTGGGCAGGCCGGTGAGCGGGTCATGCAGCGCGTTGTGGGCCAGTTGCCGCTCGCGCACCGCGATCCCGGTTTGCATGGCGTTGAAGGCCTGGGCCAGCAGGCCGAACTCATCATGGCTGCGAACCCGCACCGGCGTCCGGTAGTCACCGGCACCGATGCGTCCGGCTGCCTGCACCAGCGCATTGAGTGGGCGCGAAACCCGCCGCGCCAGGAACAACGCCCCCGCCAGCGACACCAGCAGCACCACCAAGGCTATTGCGAGAAATTGCCGGTCCAGCGGCGCGAAGGATTCAAGGGCGTGGTCCAGCGGGCTTTGCAGCAGCACCCGCACCTCACCGCCGTCTGCGGTGTTGCCCAAAGGCAACACCTGGCTGAGATAACGCTGGCCGTGAAACAGGTTCAGTTGCGCCTCAGGATTGATGTACGGAGCCTGCAAGTCACTGGCAATTGATGCCTGGAATACCTCGGGCTGAGTGCTGAACAATTCGCCGGGCTGACCGTGCTGCACACTGAGGAACGACACTTCCAGGTTGCTCATGGAGCGCAATTCACTGGCGAAGATTTCGTCCATGGGCAGGCCCATGACAACAAGGGCGATCGGTGTGGGGTCGACGACTTCCTGCTGCACCAGCAGAAAAGGCCGGCCATCCAGGGCCACGATCAACATTTGCAGGCCGCTGCGCCGGGCCTGGCGCAAGGCGTCGTTGTAGGGAAAGGCCTGGCCGGGGGTCAACGCCTGTAACGTACTGACCATCACCTTGCCATCGAGGCCCAGCACAAACACTTCACTGGACGTCAGGCCGGTGCCATGCCGGCGCAGGGCAGCGAGAATCTCGGTGGGCTCGCCCTCGGCGACAGACTGGCGGAAGGGCAGGTCTGCCGTGAGCCAGTTCAAACCGTATTGCAGACGCCGGCCACGCAGGTCGAGCAAGCGCTCGAACACCTGGCTGCCGGTTTCCAGTTGCACCTGGGCCTGGTTTTCCACGGCGCTATTGGTCGCGGTCTTCACGGCGAAGTACACCGCAGCCACCACCACCAGTAACAGTAGCGCCAGGACCCCGGCGATCCGGGTTTGAAAGGTATGGCGCCACCTCATTTTGTTGCCCTCTGGCAGCGCCTGTCCCCTCCAGCCGAAATGTCCCTTCGTCATACGCGTCCCTCGCGACAGCTGAACCGGCGTCAAATAAACGTCCTTTTTAAAAGGACATTCGAACTATCCAGACTAGCTGCGCAAGGGAAGAAGTGCATCCAATAAATACGGGAACTTGGGTGTCATTAAATTGGCGACAAGCGTCTGCCTCAGCTACGCGCCCGCATGAAATCCCCCCAGCGCCGCACCAGGTAGTTGTGCTCGTCCATCACCGAGTTCCACACCGCGATATGCCCCATGCGCTGCTCATAGGAGCCCCCGTCGCGCACTTCGCCCACATCAATCAGCGGCAAGCCATCGCTGCCCAACAGTTCCTCCCGCGCGGGCAGGCCGGCGTACCAGTAGTCCCACTCGGCGCTGCTCAGGTGATCACGGCTGCGGGCCGGGTTGCCGATGTAATAACCCTGGCGCGCCATCACCGCACCTGGCCAGCCGGACAGCCACCAGTTGAGGTAGGCATAAGCCGCATCCAGCACCGGGCCCTTGGCATGGCGCGACAACGACAACCCGCCGAACCACGCTCGGTAGCCTTCACGGGGTACCGCCAAGCGGTATTTGACCCCGGCCCGATGCAAGCGCATCAGGGTCGGTGACCACAGGCTCTGAATGTCGATGCTCGGGCTGAGCATCAATTGCGCCGCCTCTTCGTCATCCGACCAGAACGCCGCGAAGTGCCCTTCCTTCTGCTTGCGTACCAGGATATCCGCCAGCACATCGATCTCTTCGATGCTCATGTTGCCGATGTCCCTGAAGCTCGCGAGCCCCGCGCCTTGCACCGCCAGCGCCGCGTCGAGGGCACCGATGGCGGCGTCGCTTTGCAGCGCGGTGCGTGCGCCCCAGGCCGGGTCGAGCAGCCAGCCCCAGCTCTCGTTGACGCGGTTGAACCCTTCGGGCAAGCGCTCGGGACGGTAGGCGAAACTGTCGGCGTTGTGGGTCAGGGGCAGCATGCTGATGCGTTCGGTCACGGTGCTGCCGAGGCTGCCATCGTGCTGCACGAAAAGGCGCTCGCTGGGCACACTGCCGCTGCCCAGGCGGTCGTTGGCGGACAAACGTCCGCGCTTGGGCAGGTCGTTGATCTCATGCCATAGCGCGATGCGCCGGGTGTCGATCGGCTGGATCGCCCGGGCCGGCCACACGAAATCGACGTTGTGAAACCACTGGTCGTAGAGGTCGTAGCTGTCCGGCTGCATCACCGCGATGCGCTGGGCCTGCTCCACATCGTGCACCTGGTACACCAGACGAATACCCAGCTCTTTTTCCGCTCGCACCCGCAGGCATTCGAGCAAGGTCACCGAGGTACCGAGGACGCGAAGCGTGATCATGCGGCGAACCTTCTGGAGAACACTTCAAAGGAGCGACGCAATAACGCCGGGTCAAGACCGCGCAGGATAAACACCAGGCGTGATTGCCGATCGGTCCCCGGCCAGGCAGGCAGGTGAACCGGGGCATGCAGGCAATGCTGCACGCCATGAATGACGATGGGAGCGTTACTGGCGTTCACGTTGAGCAGTCCTTTGACGCGAAGAATACGTTCGCCGTGGCATCTTAACAGCATCGATAACCAGACCCCGAAGCCGACCCAATCCAGCGGCTGATCGAAGGTCAGGCAGCAGACTTGTGCGGCGCCGTGGTTGGCGGCGGTGGTTTGATGGAGTTTCCAGCGGCTGACTTCGGCAGCGGGTTCGGCGCTGCGCAGCCCTTCGCCAAGCAGCAGCTGTTCACCGCTGTCGATATCGCAGGTATTGAGGATCGGCGTACCGGCGTTCAGTGCCTGCAAGTGCGTGCGCAACGGGCCGCAGTCTTCGACGAGGTCGGTCTTGCTCAACAGCAAGCGATCGGCGGCGGCCACTTGCGCCAGCCATTCCGGGTGCAAGCGCTCTTGCAAAGCAGCGTGGCTGGCGTCCACCAGCGTCACCACCAGCCCGATATGAAAGCGCCCGCGCAGTTGCACGTCGTTATTCAAGGTGGCGAGAATGGGCGCCGGGTCGGCCAGGCCGGTGGTTTCCAGGATCACCCGTTTGAAGGCCGGAATCTCGCCGCGCTCACGGCGCTGCAACAGGCCGAGCAAGGCGTCTTTCAACTCGCCGCGAATCGAACAGCACACGCAGCCGCTGGGCAGCAGTACGGTGTCCGGCGCGACTTCCTCCACCAACAAATGGTCGATGCCGACGTCGCCGAATTCATTGATCAGCAACGCCGTGTCACCAAGGCTTTCGCCTTGCAGCAAGCGCTTGAGCAAGGTGGTCTTGCCGCTGCCGAGGAAGCCGGTGATGACGTTGAGGGCGATGCTCATGGCTGTTGCTCCAGATGATCCAGCAGTCGCGGGTCCAACGGGTCCAGCGGCCGACCGAGCATGGTCTCTGCCGCCCGCCACAGTTGATCCAGGCCGCTGGCCAGTTCCTGTTTGCCGGTGGCACCCAGCAGCAAATAAGACGCGCCCTGGAAGTCTTCAACCTTGAGCCGGAACACCGCCAGCACCTGGTTGATCGCCGCGATGCGGCGCAGGCGTTCGCGGCGACGCGGCAACTCATCCCCCAGGGGATCGCTCCAGTGCAAATCTTCGCCCAGCAGACCGCAGAGTCCACACATGCTTAGTGCCCGCTCATGGCATGACATCGCCGGAGTTCGGGCCGAGGGTCTGGCCGACGAACAGGTTGCCACCCGGCTCGCTGGCCAATAACACAGCAGTGGGCGCCACTTCGTCCGCCAGGCCGAAACGGCCCAGCGGCAGCTCGGCGGCCTTGGCGCGTTTCCAGGTGTCGCTGATGCCGCCGACCAACGGCGTCTCAACCGGCCCGGGCGCGATGGCGTTGACCAGGACGTTGTCCTTGGCCACTTCCAGGGCCAGGGATTTGGTGAAGCCGATCACGCCGGCCTTGGCCGCTGCATAGTGCGTCAACTCGGCGCCGCCCTTGATCCCCAGTTGCGAAGCGACATTGATGATCCGGCCCCAGCGCTGGGCGATCATGTGGGGCAAGGCGCGCTGGCTGGCGACGAAAACGCTGGTGAGGTCGACCCGCAGCATGTCGTTCCACATGTCGAGGGTGAGGTCGGCACACCGGGCCTGGGTCAGCATGCCGGCGTTGTTGACCAGGATATCGATGCCACCGTAGTGGGTGACGCAGGCATCGACGCTGGCCTGGGCGCCGTCGACGGTGCCGACGTCGGCCACGCATTCGAGGACTTCGGCGCCGAGGTTACGGCAAGTGATAGCGGTTTCGGCGAGGGTGGCGGCGTCGCGGTCGGCCAGTAGCAGGCGCGCACCTTCGACGGCGTAGGCGCGGGCGATGGCGGCGCCGATGCCGCTGCCGGCACCGGTGATCACGGCGCGGCGGTTAGAGAGTTGGGGCATGGTGAACTCCTGAAATAATCAAACGGCGAACGCGGTCAAAAATGTGGGAGCGGGCTGCTCGCGAATGCGGTGGATCAGTTCCACATGTATTGGCTGGCACTCCGCTTTCGCGAGCAAGCCCGCTCCCACATTTGGAGCGAGTCCGGCTTAAAACTGGGGGTTAGTCCGGCCAGCGCACGGTCAAGCCACCATCAATCACAATGCTCTGCCCGGTGAGGTAACTCGATTCCTCACTGGTCAAAAACCGCACCAGAGACGCGACTTCATCCGCCCGCCCTACCCGGCCCAGCGGAATCGCCCGCGCCGCTTTCGCCAGCCCTTCCGGCCCGAGGGAGTTCTTCGCGTCCAGCGACTGGGGCGTCTCGATCAACCCCGGAATTACCGCATTACAGCGAATTCCCAACGGCGCCAATTCCACCGCCAGCGACCGACACAACCCCGGCACACCGGCCTTGGCCGCCGCATAGTGCGCGTGCTCCTGCCAGCCATACACGCCACCGGCAATCGACGAAATCGCCACCAGCGCGCCGCCTTCATGCATATGCCGGGTCGCCGCCCGGAAGGTGCGCATCACCCCGGTCAGGTCGACGTTGAGCATCTCGTTCCACAGCGCGTCTGTCATCTCCAGCAGTGGCGCACGGCGCAACAATCCTGCGTTGGCCACCGCGTAATCGAGGCGACCGAAGTGCTGGACCGCCTGCGCCGCCAGGTTATCCACCGACGCGGTATCGCCCACGTCCAATGGCAACATCAGGCATTCACCGCCGGCCTCTTCCACCAGCGCAACCGTGTGATGCGGGTCATGGGGATCGGCCGGGTAATACCCGCCCACCACCGCCACGCCGCTGCGGGCATACGCCACCGCGAGGGCCTGGCCGATGCCGCTGGCGGCACCGGTAATCAATGCAACTTTACGACTCATCAACTGACTCCTTACTGGACGGTTTCCGGACGCACATGGCGCGCGGCAAACATCAACGCACCGGACAGGAAGCACGGCAGCGCGCCGAACCACAGCGCAGCGGTCTGCCAGTCACTGCCGGCCGACAACACTTGGGTCGCGCCAAACCCGGCAACCACCGCACCAATGGGGCCCATTGCATGGATGATCGCGCCGCCGGTGGCCCGGATGCTGGTGGGAAAACTTTCGCTGATGAAAAACAGTGCCGCCGAGTACGGCCCGATCAGGAAGAACAGGCCCAGACTGTAGAGCCCGACCACCATCGCCATGTTGCTCGGGCCAAACAGCATCCCGGCGAACGACAGCCCGCCGAGCATCCAGCCCAGGCCGATGACGTTGCGCCGGCCGATCTTGTCGCCCATCCAGCCGTGGCTGAGGTAGCCGCAGTAACCCACCAGGTTCGACAGCACGAGGATGATCAGCGAGTTCTCGAACGAGATGTGGTGCACGCTGACGATCACCGACGTACCCAACACGCTGAACACCTGGATGGCTGCCCAGTTGAGCAACAATGCCGCACCAATCACCAAGGTTGCACGGCGGGCCGGGCCACGGAAGGCGGCCTTGAGGCCAGCCTTGCTGTGTTCGTCATAGTCCACGCCGTAGGTCACGGCGACGTTTTGCGCTTCTTTCACCGAGCCGCTTTTGCGCAGCTCGCTGATGCGCTGGTGAATCTGGAACTGCGGGCTCTCCTTGAGCTTGCGCGCCATGACCGCAATCACAATCGCCGGGATCGCCGCAAACACAAAGCAACCCTGCCAACCAATCACCGGCAGCAACAGCGCGGTCAACCCTGCCGCGATCAACGCGCCCACCGGCCAGCCACCTTGCACCAGGCTGTAGATAAAGCCACGGCGCTTGGCCAGTTTCGGGTCGTCCGAGGCGGCGTACAGCTCGCTCAGGTAAGTGGCGTTGACCGTTTCCTCGGCATACCCCAGGCCGCCCAGCGAACGGATCAGGATCAGTGAAGACTTGCCCCACGCGCCGCCAATGGCGGTCAGTGCCGAGCAGATTGCCGAACCGGCGACGGTGAAAATAATCCCTTTGCGCCGGCCCAGCTTGTCCACGATCGGACCGATGGCCAGCGCGACCACGGCGGTGCCGACCGCCACCCATGTCGCTATCTGCGCTTGCTCCACTTCACCCCAATTAAAGTGCCGCCCGATTTCCGGCAGCAAAGTGCCGAAAAGAATGAAGTCATACACCGCAAACACCCAGGCGAAAAACGCAATCCAGGTGGCGAAACGCACTTCCTTGGGCGTCAGTTGCCGGGGTTTCCAGCCAGTCAGATCAAGCTTGTTGTAGATAGACATGAATCGCGCCTCGGGAGGTTGGCCAGGGTTTAGGTACAGGTGTCAGGTACGCGGTTGGCGGCGGATAAAGTCATCGGCGATTTCGTCGAAGGTGACGAAGCGCACGCCGGCATGGCTCTGGATATGTTCGATCAGCCGCTCAAGCATCAGCAGCACTTGCGGGCGGCCGGAAACGTCGGGGTGGATGGTCATGGTGAACACCGCGTGTTCGTGCTCGCGGTAAACCCAGTCGAACTGGTCGCGCCACATTTCTTCGAGGTGACGCGGGTTGACGAAGCCGTGGCTGTTGGGGGCTTTCTTGATGAACATCATCGGCGGCAGGTCGTCGAGGTACCAGTTGGCCGGGATCTCCACCAGGTCGGTTTCTTCGCCGCGCACCAGGGGTTTCATCCAGGTGTCGGGGTGCTGGCTGTAGTCGATCTTGGTCCAGCTGTCGCCCTTGCGCACGTAGTACGGATGGAAGTCGTTGTGCATCAGGCTGTGGTCGTACTTGATGCCTTTTTTCAGCAGCAGTTCGTTGGTGACCTTGCTGAATTCCCACCAGGGTGCGACGTAGCCGGTGGGGCGTTTGCCGGTGACCTGGGTGATCAGTTCGATGGACTTGTCGAGGACGATTTCTTCCTGCTCGGCGGTCATAGCAATCGGGTTTTCGTGGCTGTAGCCGTGCACGCCGATTTCGTGGCCAGCGTCGGCCACCGCCTTCATTTGCTCGGGGAAAGTTTCCATCGAGTGGCCGGGGATAAACCAGGTGGTGCGCAGGCCGTAGCGCTCGAACAATTTGAGCAGGCGTGGCGCACCGATTTCACCGGCGAACAGGCCACGGGAAATGTCGTCCGGGGAGTCTTCGCCGCCATAGGAACCGAGCCAACCGGCGACCGCGTCGACGTCGACGCCAAATGCACAGAGGATGTCTTTAGCCATGATGTGTCTCCTTAAAAAGTGAGTGCGGTTTCGACTGACAGCGCGGCCCGAAGCAGGCGCGCGTCTTCGCCGCTGGGGGCGCTGAGCAGCAAACCCGTGGGCAGGCCCAGGGCATCGCGGCCGCTGGGCAGGCTGACGCCGGGCATGTCCAGCAGGCTGCCGGGCATGGTCAGGCGCAGGGTGGCGAGGTTGGTGCTGACGAACAGTTGGTCGTCGGCTTCCAGCGGCGCCAGGGCCGGGGCCACATGGGCCACGGTGGGGGTGATGAGGATCGCGCCGTCGAGTTCGTCGACAAGCTGCTGTTGCAGGCGGCGACGGGCGTCGTACAGCGCCAGCAGTTGGCTGGCCGGCAGCGTACGGGCGGCTTCAAGGCGACGGCGTACCCGGGGGTCGAGTTGCTCGGCATCAGGGCTGTCGAGCAGGGCTTCGTGGAGGGCGAAGGCTTCGAAAGCGCCAAGCCAGCCTTGGTGCTGGATCAGGTCGAGGGTGGCCTGGAAGGTCTTCGAGGGGCGCACATCAATCAGTGCGCCGTGCGCCTTCAATTGGTCCACACAACGTTGCAGGTTGTCGCGCACCGCAGGTTCAACCCGTGCGTCTTCCAGCACACTTTGCTCGACCCGGAACCGCTGGCCATTGAGGCTGCGGGGCTGGCGTGGCGGGCGCTGGTCGCGACCATTGAGCAGGTCGTCGATGGCCAGCGCATCGCGCACGCTGCGGGTCAGCGGGCCGAGGCTGTCGAGGGTGTGAGCCAGGGGGAAAACACCATCGCGGCTGTAGCGCCGGCAACTGCTGCGGTACCCCACCACGCCATTCAGCGCAGCGGGAATACGGATGGAGCCGGCGGTGTCGGTGCCCATGGCGATCGGTACGATGCCTGCCGCCACGGCGACCGCCGAACCCGACGATGAGCCGCCAGGAATCCGTGGCTGATCGATGCTGCTCGGGTTATGCGGCGTGCCGAAATGCGGGTTCAGGCCCAGGCCGGAGTACGCCAGCTCGCTAAGGTTGGTCTTGCCCACGCTAACCATGCCGGCGCGGCACAACAGGCCTACGCTCGGCGCATCCAGCAAGGCGGCTGGCGCGTGGCTGCGATAGGCCGCGCCCGCCGTGGTAATGCTGCCAGCCACATCAAACAGATCTTTCCAGGCCAGGGGCACGCCGTCGAACACGCTCAACGGCTGGCCCGCACGCCAGCGGGCGGCAGACGCTTCGGCCTCACGGTGGGCGCGCTCGGCAGTCAGGGAGATGAATACGCTGGGGACTTGGCTCGCATGAGCAAGTGCATGTTCAAGGGCCTGCACCGGGTCGCTGCGGCCGCTGGCAAAATCCTCGGCCAGTGAAGTGGCGTCTGACATGGGAATGACCTTATAAAACGTACATATTAATAAAATGTACATTTTACAAAGGCAGCTTTCGTGCCAGTCTCGTAGGCACCGTATTGGGCGCATTCGACAGCTTTGAGCAGATACACGGGCTAGATGGGTTTCAGACATCAAAAGAAATATCGGCTGAGTTCTAATCCTCGCCCACAATGAAATAATGTATCTTTTATTAATAAGTACATTTTGGTGCAAAAAAGTAACAACCCTCCTTTGAAGGCCCCAAAAAAGTGCCACCGACGTGGCGCAGAGTGACAGGCGCAACTATGAGAGAATCCCCGGCCACCGACCCGTTTGCTCCAGAGAACCCGATGAAAGCAGTGTCAGCCTCGGCTTCCCGTTACGCGATGATTCACCAGGTTTTGCGCGACGCCATCACCCACGGCACCGCCCGCCATGGCCTGGTGTTGCTGGAAGCGCCGCTGGCCGAGCTGTTCGGTACCAGCCGGGTGCCGGTGCGCAAAGCCCTGAACCTGTTGCATGACGAAGGGTTGATCTGCCGCTTCGATGGCCGGGGTTACCTGATCAACCCCGACGGCCTGGACATGGAGCCGCTGCGCCTGCCCCTGAGCCATGCGCACCTGGGCCTCAACGGTGAAGATGAGCTGGTGGATACCCGGCCACTGGGGGAGCGGATCGTCGAGGAAATCGGCGCAGCGCTCTCGACCTGCATCGCCTTCGGGCATTACCGCCTCGATGAACAGGCCGCCGCCGAGCACTACAACGTCAGCCGCGCGGTGGTGCGTGAAGCGCTGATGCGCCTGCGGGACCGTGGCCTGGTGGAAAAGGAACCCTATTCCCAATGGCTGGCCGGGCCACTGACCGCCCGGGAAGTCACCGAAGACTACGAACTGCGCGCCTGCCTGGAGCCGGAAGCCCTGCGCCAAAGCGCGCCGAACCTCGACCGCGACCTGCTGCAAGCCATGTTGCAGCGGGTGCTTGATGCGCAAGAGAGCGCCCACTGCAGCCTGGAGGAAATCGAGCAGATCGAGGAAGACCTGCACCAGCACTGCCTGGCGGGCCTGCAAAACCGCAAGATCGCCGCGCTGATCCGCCAGGGCCAGAGCCCGATGATCATCAGCCGGATTTTCTACCGCCTGCTGGGGATTGGCGCCGATCCGGCGATGCTGGCCGAGCACCGGTTGATCCTGGAGCTGTTGCTGCATGGCGCCTTCGACGCCGCCGCGCTGAACCTGCGCGAGCATCTGCAACGGGCTCGGCAGCGGATGTTGCAGCGTTTGAAGGTGCTGTCGGTGCTGCCCGAACAGCCTTTACCGGCCTACTTGCACAAACTCAGTTGACGAAATGCAATCGAAAATCTGGGAGTGGGCTTGCTCCCACACTTGTTCAGCGGCGCTTTTGAAAATATTGTGCAATATGTTGCTATCTCACCCCACCCATTGAAACCACGGCTGACCTGCCCCATCTAACTTGCATACTTCCTTATGCAGGTGCCCCATGAGCGACCAGCAAGAATTCCCGGACATCGACCTCAACGACTACGCCGATCCGGAAAACGCTGAACACACTTCCACCAACACTGGCCTGGCCCTGCCAGGGCAAAACCTGCCCGACAAGGTCTACATCATCCCGATCCACAATCGGCCGTTCTTCCCGGCGCAAGTGTTGCCGGTGATCGTCAATGAAGAGCCTTGGGCCGAAACCCTGGAGCTGGTGAGCAAATCCGACCACCACTCCCTTGCCCTGTTCTTCATGGAAACCCCGCCTGAAGACCCGCGCCACTTCGACACCTCCAGCCTGCCGCTGTACGGCACCCTGGTGAAGGTGCATCACGCCAGCCGCGAAAACGGCAAGCTGCAATTTGTCGCCCAGGGCCTGACCCGCGTGCGGATCAAGACCTGGCTCAAGCACCACCGCCCACCGTACCTGGTGGAAGTCGAATACCCGCACCAGCCGACCCAGCCGACCGACGAGGTCAAGGCCTACGGCATGGCGCTGATCAATGCGATCAAGGAACTGCTGCCGCTCAACCCGCTGTACAGCGAAGAGCTGAAGAACTACCTCAACCGCTTCAGCCCCAACGATCCATCGCCACTGACCGACTTCGCCGCCGCCCTTACCTCGGCCACCGGCAATGAGCTGCAGCAAGTGCTGGACTGCGTGCCCATGCTCAAGCGCATGGAGAAAGTCCTGCCGATGCTGCGCAAGGAAGTCGAAGTCGCGCGCCTGCAAAAAGAAATCTCCGCCGAAGTGAACCGCAAGATCGGCGAGCACCAGCGCGAGTTCTTCCTCAAGGAACAACTCAAGGTCATCCAGCAAGAGCTGGGGCTGACCAAGGACGATCGCAGCGCCGACGTCGAGCAGTTCGAACAACGCCTGGTGGACAAGGTACTGCCGACCCAGGCGCAAAAACGCATCAGCGAAGAAATGAACAAGCTGTCGATCCTGGAAACCGGTTCGCCGGAGTACGCGGTCACCCGCAACTACCTGGACTGGGCCACCTCGGTGCCATGGGGCGTGTATGGCGAGGACAAACTCGACCTCAAGCACGCCCGCAAAGTGCTCGACAAGCACCACGCTGGCCTGGACGACATCAAGAGTCGCATCCTCGAATTCCTCGCGGTGGGCGCCTATAAAGGCGAAGTCGCCGGTTCTATCGTGTTGCTGGTGGGGCCGCCGGGTGTGGGCAAGACCAGTGTCGGCAAATCGATTGCCGAATCCCTGGGCCGGCCGTTCTACCGCTTCAGCGTCGGCGGCATGCGTGACGAGGCCGAGATCAAGGGTCATCGCCGCACCTACATCGGCGCGATGCCGGGCAAGTTGGTGCAAGCCCTCAAAGATGTGGAAGTGATGAACCCGGTGATCATGCTCGACGAGATCGACAAGATGGGCCAGAGCTACCAGGGCGACCCGGCCTCGGCCCTGCTCGAAACCCTCGACCCGGAACAGAACGTCGAATTCCTCGACCATTACCTGGACCTGCGCCTGGACCTGTCCAAAGTGCTGTTCGTGTGCACCGCCAACACCCTGGATTCAATCCCCGGCCCATTGCTGGACCGGATGGAAGTGATTCGCCTGTCGGGCTACATCACCGAAGAAAAGGTTGCGATTGCCAAGCGCCACCTGTGGCCAAAACAGTTGGAAAAAGCCGGAGTGTCGAAAAACAGCCTGTCCATCAGCGACGGTGCACTGCGCGCGCTGATCGATGGCTACGCCCGGGAAGCCGGTGTGCGTCAGCTGGAAAAACAGTTGGGCAAACTGGTGCGCAAGGCGGTGGTCAAGCTGCTGGATGAGCCGGATTCGGTGATCAAGATCGGCAACAAGGACCTGGAAGCCTCCCTGGGCATGCCGGTGTTCCGTAACGAGCAAGTGCTGTCGGGCACCGGCGTGATTACCGGCTTGGCGTGGACGAGCATGGGCGGCGCGACCCTGCCGATCGAGGCGACGCGCATCCACACGCTGAACCGTGGCTTCAAGCTCACCGGGCAACTGGGTGAGGTGATGAAGGAATCGGCCGAGATTGCCTACAGCTACATCAGCTCGAACCTGAAGTCGTTTGGCGGTGACCCGAAGTTCTTCGATGAAGCCTTCGTGCATCTGCACGTGCCGGAAGGTGCCACACCGAAAGACGGCCCGAGCGCGGGCGTGACCATGGCCAGTGCGCTGCTGTCCCTGGCGCGTAACCAGCCGCCGAAAAAAGGCGTGGCGATGACCGGTGAGCTGACGTTGACCGGGCATGTACTGCCGATTGGCGGGGTACGCGAGAAGGTGATTGCGGCGCGGCGCCAGAAGATTCACGAGTTGATCTTGCCGGAGCCTAACCGCGGAAGTTTTGAGGAACTGCCGGAGTACCTGAAAGAAGGGATGACGGTGCACTTTGCCAAGCGCTTTGCGGATGTGGCGAAGGTGTTGTTCTGAGTTGAATTACAGAAAAACAAAGGGGGCCAGGCATGATGCCTGGCCCCCTTTTTTGAGTCTTATAACCGAATGCGCAACTACCAATAGCCTATCAAGCTATAAAACTGTCAACTCTGACAGTTACAGCCAAGGGTCTGAACACCGTTAAATACGTTCTCAGCCTTCTGCAAACCTGCAGAACATACTTTCTGCCTACGGGAGAGAACAATGAGCACGACAAAGGCAGCCCCTCTGAACCCTGCAAACACCACCGGTTCTATGAAAGCGAACGTCGCTCATCGCGCTCATTTTGAAACGCAAGATTTGGCTTACATTGCCGACTCGGTTCAATTTCAAATCACCGCAACGGCACAGCGTGGTTCGCCACAAAGTAGCCGGAGTATCCTTATAGGCTTGGACGCCGACATCGTGTCCGGAGATTATGATTTCATTAGAGGGGGGACGGGTAAAATAAGAAGTTTCGTGTATTCCGAAGTGGTCAAGACCGGCAATAATTATTTCCTTTTACCAGCGACGACCGAAAAAGCCTCACTCACACTGCACGTCGAAAACAGCAACCAACTCTACCGCGGTACCTTTACGCTGACGGCCAGAACAACAGCGGGTCTGCCCATTGAGATCACAGACGGACATTTCACCGCTTACCTGCCCATCCCCCCTACGCCTTAACATCACGAGCGGGTGGCCTCCCAACAGCTGGCCAAACCGACCGGGACAGATCCAGCATCTGCTCCCCGATGCACACCTCTGTCACACCTTATCTCATCTTCGGTTATGCTCGCCGTTCGTCGTGAATGAACGGAGCCCCCATGACCGCCGCCCGCCTGCTTCTCCCCCTGAGCCTTTGCCTGCTCGCCGCCTGCGCCAGTGCGCCGAAGCAAAACGTCACCGTGGAAAAACAGAGCGCCTGCCCGCTGCAACTCAAGGCCGGGCAAAACCTGATCCTGACCCTGCCCAGCAATCCCACCACCGGTTACCGCTGGGCCATCCAGGATTCCGCCGGCGGGGTACTGCGCAGCCTGAGCCCCGAGGTCTACAGCAACACCGAAGGCACCGGCGTGGTCGGCAGTGGCGGACAATCCACCTGGCGCTTCCAGGCCTTCAACGCCGGCCAGGGCCGTTTGCGCCTTACCTCCCAACAACCCTGGGAGCCAGAAGCGGAACCGGCCGAGACCTTCGACTGCGCCATCACGGTGAACTGATATGCCATGGATGATCCTTGCGTTGATGGGGGCGGTAACCTTTATCTACGGCCTGAGCACCCACGCAGCCCTGCTCTGCCTGTTGGTAAAGCCATTGCCGGTACTGGCGCTGCTGGGCTGGCTGCATGATGCGCCGCCCACCGACTATCGACGCTGGATCAGCCTGGGGCTGATTTTTTCCCTGGTGGGCGATGTGCTGCTGGCCTGGCCCGGCGACTTGTTCATCTTCGGCCTCGGGGCATTTTTGTTCGCGCACCTGGCGTACCTGAAAGCCTACTTGAGCGACTGCCGCCGCCCGGCCATTTTGCCGCTGGTACTGGCGCTGGTGGTGGGCGCGATCTTGCTGAGCATCCTGATCTCCCACGGCCTGGGTCCGTTGCTGGTGCCGGTGGTGGTTTACGCGCTGGTGATCAGCGCGATGCTGTGGCGAGCACTGGCACGATTGGGCAGCGATGTGCCCAGGCGCTCGGCCTACCTGGCGGCGGCAGGCGCCGTGTCGTTTGTGTTTTCCGACACGCTGATCGGGATCAATCGGTTTGTGGTGGCGTTTGAAGCAGCGCCGTATTTGCTGATCGTCAGTTATTGGCTGGGGCAGTGGGGAATTACCGCCTCGGCATTTGCTCAACCAACTCGTGAAAGACACACAAGGCACTAGTTTACAGCCAGGCAGAAAGGTTTATTCCGTTACGCTCTACAAGTAATCACTAAAAATCCTAAAAAACTGTCAATTATGACAGTTCTCGGCAACCGCCAGCTTCGGTAGTTTCCTTACGGAGTAATCCAACGTAAAGGAATTAATCATGACTGCGCGCAAACATAAAAAGATCACATCCATCACCCATACGACCGGACCGTTCAATGGCAAGTCTATAACAAGCTTTGTGCCTGACTATAGTGAAGCGTACGTACACCCCAGCGAAGACGTCATTATTATTAGAGCGGTGCAATTATATTCTCCGAGTACGATATCTGAGATATTCCTTCAAATGGATAAAAACATTCAGAACGGTGAGCATGAGTTCCCGGGGAGTTCAGGCCTTCATTACCTGGACATATACCCTTTGATCGGTGGTGGCCCCTACAAAGTGACCCAGGCAAAACTCACCGTCAATTTTGACCTCACAAAAGGTCACTTCAAAGGAAGCATTACCCTCGACGGCTACTTGCATGGAAATACAACTAACACAATTAATTTCACCTGTGCGTACGACTTGAAATCAGGCCTGCGTTAAAAACTCCAAGCCCATGATCGCCTCTGCCTACACGGTGAGGTGATCGTGACCGGAAATCAGATTTATCAGGCTAAAAGCTCACTGCATCCACGGGCAGTTACGCTAAAATACGCGCCTTTTCCCCCTTCGTCGCCGGAACAGCCGTGAGCAAAGAACCCGATCGCCTATTCGCCCAGCCCCTGCCCCAGGTGCCGGACTTCGCCTTCAACGAAGACGTGGTGCGGGTTTTCCCGGACATGATCAAGCGCTCGGTGCCCGGTTACCCGACCATCGTCGAGAACCTCGGCGTGCTCGCGGCGCAGTTTGCCCAGCCCAATAGTGTGCTCTACGACCTCGGCTCATCCCTCGGCGCGGTGACCCAGGCCCTGCGCCGTCATGTGCGCACCGACGGTTGTCGGGTGATCGCGGTGGATAACTCGGCGGCGATGGTCGAGCGTTGCCGCGAATACCTCAATGGCCAGGACTCGATGTTCCAGGAGTTGCTGCCGGTGGAGGTGATCGACGGCGATATCCTCGCGCTGCAATTCCAGCCGGCGTCGGTAGTCGCGTTGAACTTCACCCTGCAATTCATCGCCCCCGAACAACGCCTGGCGTTGCTCTCGCGCATTCGCCAATCGCTGCTGCCGGGCGGCGCGCTGATCCTTTCGGAAAAGCTGCGCTTCAATGACCCGGAAGAACACGCGCTGCTCACCGACTTACACATCGCCTTCAAACGCGCCAACGGCTACAGCGAACTGGAAATCGCCCAGAAGCGCAGCGCCATCGAAAACGTCATGAAGCCCGACAGCCTCGAAGAACACCGCGAACGCCTACTGGCGGCCGGGTTCTCGAAAGTCGTGCCGTGGTTCCAGTGTCTTAACTTTGCCTCGTTGATTGCCTTGCCATGATTGATCTGTCGCCCCTCGCCCGCCACCTGGTCGGCACTCCCCTGGCCGTTTGGGCCCAGGGCCTGCAAGCGCAACTCGATGCGAAGATGGAAAAAGGTCATGGCGACCTGGAGCGCTGGCAAAGCGCGCTGAATGCGCTGCCAAAGATCATGCCCAGCGAAATCGACCTGCTCAATGGCCTGGTACTCGACACCGATTGCGACGAAGACACCCGTGCGCAAATGCGCACCGCGCTGATGGGATTGTGCCCGTGGCGCAAGGGGCCGTTCGATCTGTTCGGCGTGCACGTCGACACCGAGTGGCGCTCGGACTGGAAGTGGTCACGGGTCGCGCCGCACCTGGACCTCAAGGGCAAACGCATCCTCGATGTGGGCTGCGGTAACGGCTATTACATGTGGCGCATGCTCGGCGCCGGGGCGGACAGCGTGATTGGCGTCGACCCGAACTGGCTGTTCTTCTGCCAGTTCCAGGCGGTACAGCGTTACCTGTCAGAGCCGAGGGCCTGGCACCTGCCATTCCCGTTTGAAGACCTGCCGTCGAACATGGAGGGCTTCGATACGGTGTTTTCCATGGGTGTGTTCTACCACCGACGCTCGCCGATCGAGCATTTGCTGGCGCTGAAGGATTGCCTGGTAAAGGGCGGTGAGCTGGTGCTGGAGACGCTGGTGGTTGAAGGCGATCAGCAGCAGGTGCTGGTGCCGGAAGACCGTTACGCGCAGATGCGCAACGTGTGGTTCCTGCCGTCGGTACCGGCGCTGATGCTGTGGCTGCGCCGCGCGGGCTTCAGTGAGGTGCGCTGTGTGGATGTGAGTGTGACCACGGTCGAGGAACAGCGCGGCACGGAGTGGATGAAGTATCAGTCTCTCAGCGACTTCCTGGACCCAGAGGATCACAGCAAGACCATCGAAGGGCTGCCGGCGCCAATGCGCGCGGTGATCGTCGCGAAGAAGTAACTGATCGTTCCCACGCTCTGCGTGGGAATGCAGTCAGGGACGCTCCGCGTCCCAAAAGCGGACGCAGAGCGTCCTGTGAGATGTTCCCACGCGGAGTGTGGGAACAATCAACGCGCGCGGCGTGCCTTGAAGAACTCGCTCAATACCGTCCCGCACTCTTCAGCCAACACTCCACCTTCATACAGCACCCGATGGTTGAGAAAGCCCTGGGTAAAAAACTGCCCCTGGCTTTGCACAATCCCGGCTTTTGGCTCCAGCGCGCCGTACACCACTCGGGCAATCCGCGAGTGGACGATCAGCCCGGCGCACATGCTGCACGGCTCCAGCGTGACGTAGAGCGTACTGCCCGGCAGCCGGTAATTGCTGACAGCCTGGGCGGCGGCCCGAATCGCAACCATCTCGGCATGCGCACTGGGGTCATTGCCGCTGATGGGGCAGTTGAAGCCACGCCCGATGATTTCTCCGTCCTGTACCAGCACCGCGCCCACCGGCACTTCCCCCAGCGCGGCGCCTTGGGCAGCCAAGGCCAGCGCTTCACGCATGAAGTCCTGGTCGCGGCTGCGGTCGATAATCGCCGTGGGGCGAAACTGGCGCATCACGCCACCTCGATGGCGGCCATCAGGCCGGTTTCCATGTGGTCGATCACATGGCAGTGGAACATCCAGACACCCGGGTTATCCGCCACCAGCGCCACCCGGGCACGTTCGTTCTTGCCCAGCAGGTAGGTGTCGGTGAAGTACGGAATCACCTTGTGGCGGTTCGAGGCGATGACCTTGAAACTCATGCCGTGCAGGTGGATCGGGTGTTGGTACTGAGTCATGTTCTTCAATTCGAAAATGTAGCTCTTGCCCTTTTCCAGCTTGGCAATCGGCCGGTCGGCGCAGGTCTTGTCGGTGATGTCCCAGGCTTGGCCGTTGATCTGCCACAGGCTCGGCGGCTTGCCATTGTCCACGTTCACCGAGACCGATCCCACCCATTCGAAATTGAAGTTGAGTTTCTCGGCATTGGCCAGGTCTGGCTCGGCAATCGGGTTGGCGGGCAGCGCAGGCGGCCATTCGGTGGGGGCGTCGGTGCTGGCCACCGAGCGAAAGGTGCCCAGGCGTACCGGACCGTTGCGGATCGACAGTTCTTCACCGGCCGGCGGTGCCTTGATCGCCAGGCAGATACGCATGCCAGGGCCCAGCCAGTATTCCTTGCCCAACGGGCGTGGCTCGACAGGGTTGCCGTCCAGCGCATAGATCTGCGCTTCAACGTCGGGGATGTTGATGCGATACGTCAGGGTGTTGTCGAGGTTGAGCAGGCGCACGCGGGTGATCTGCCCGGCGGGCAAATCGATCACGGCCTGGGACACGCCGTTGATGGTCGACAGACGCCCGGCAGTACCGCCACGAGCCGCTTCACGCGGGACGCTGAAGGCCACGAAGGCGCCCTCTTCGTCCACATGCCAGCTTTTCAGGCTCAGGGTGCGTTCGTGCTTGAAACCGGTGGGTTCGCGCTCTTCGATGATCAGCGGGCCCACCAGGCCACGGCCCAGTTCTTCGCTGCTGTTCACGTGGGGGTGATACCAATAGCTGCCGGCATCGGGCACGCGGAATTTGTAGTCGAAGTATTCGCCCGGCAGTACCGGCAGTTGCGAGACGTAAGGCACACCGTCCATTTCCAGCGGCAGGCGAATGCCGTGCCAGTGGATGGTGGTGGCGACCGGCAGGTGGTTGATAAAGCGCACCCGCAGCCATTCACCCTGGCGCACCCGCAACTCGGTACCCGGCGCCGAAGGGCCGAACGCCCAGGCTTGGGTCTTGTGCCCCGGCACCAACTCCACGTCCAACGGCGCGGCGATCAACTCGTAATCGTGCCCCGCCTCAGCCTCGGCGACCTTGCCCAGCCAATAGCGGTAAGCACCACCGGCACCGACGCCCACTACCGCGAGACCGGCAAGACCACCCAGGATTTGTCGACGGGAAAACGATTGGGACACAGCAACCTCACGTATCTGCCGCGGGTCCGAGACCCGCAAAGGGCAGATACCATACACCGGCATCACCTAAACAGTAAGGGTTCGCATTGACACATGTGGGAGCGGGCTTGTGTGGGAGCGGGCTTGCTCGCGAAAGCAGTGGGTCAGTTACTCATGCATCGGCTGACACGCCGCCTTCGCGAGCAAGCCCGCTCCCACATTGGATCTTCAGCGCTCTTTTAATGTTTGGCAGCGGCCAGGATCAAGGCTTTCATCTCGGCGACGGCACCTTTGAAGCCAACGAACAGCGCGTGCGCCACCAGCGCATGGCCGATGTTCAGCTCGTTGATGCCCTTGATCGCAGCCACCGCTTCGACGTTGTGGTAGTGCAGGCCGTGGCCGGCATTGACGATCAGGCCTTCGCCCAGGCCGCAGTTGACGCCGTCGATGATGCGCTGCAACTCATCGGCGACTTCGGTCGGCGTGGTGGCATCGGCATAACGGCCGGTGTGCAGCTCGATGGCCGGGGCCCCGACACGGCGCGAGGCTTCGATCTGGCGCTCGTCGGCGTCGATGAACAGCGAGACTTCGCTGCCGATCTTCGACAGGCGCTCCACGGCGGCCTTGATCCGCGCTTCCTGGCCGGCTACATCGAGACCGCCTTCGGTGGTCAGTTCCTGGCGGGTTTCCGGCACCAGGCAGATATGCGCCGGGCGGATGCGTTCGGCGAACGCCATCATTTCTTCGGTGACGCCCATTTCAAAGTTCATGCGGGTTTGCAGCACATCCTTGAGCAGCAGCACGTCGCGCTCCTGGATGTGGCGGCGGTCTTCGCGCAGGTGCACGGTGATGCCGTCGGCGCCCGCTTCTTCGGCGTCCAGCGCGGCCTTGACCGGATCCGGGTAACGGGTGCCCCGGGCCTGGCGCAGGGTGGCTACGTGGTCGATGTTCACGCCGAGAAGAATGCGATTGCTGGTGGTCACGAAAAGCGCTCCTGAAGAGGGAAGGAATCGCTGCACAGCATACACGGGGATGTCAGGGCTTTCGAAACAACTCGCGGCTGACCAGTGGCCGACCGCCCAAATGCACGGCCAGGGCCTGGCGCATCAGGCGCTTGGCGGCAGACAAGGCGCCGGGGGCGGTCCAGTCGGCTTCGCTCATGGCCAGAAGCTCAGTGCCTTGGAACAGGCCGGGTTGCAGCAGGTAGACCCGCTCCAGGCCTGCGTCCACTTGCAGGCGGTACATGCCGTCGGCGTCGATGGGGTCGCCATGCAGGTCGTTGCTCAGTTCGAAGCCGTAGCCCAAGTCATCCAGCAGGCGCCATTCGAATGCGCGCAGCAGCGGTTCCAGGGGACGGCCTTCGGCGAGGGCGAGCAAGGTGGCGGCGTAGTGATCGAAGACGCCGGGGTGTGGGTCTTCGGCGGGCAGCAGGCGGATCAGCAATTCGTTGAGGTAGAGGCCGCTGAACAGCGCCTCACCATTGAGCCAGTTGGAAGCGCCGGCGGCTTCCATGCGGCCGACGTTCTTCAGCTCGCCACGTCCACGAAACTCCACTTCCAGGGCCACGAAGGGCCGCGCCAGGGTGCCGGCCTTGCCGCGGGCGCTGCGCAAGACAGCGCGCAGGCGGCCTTGGGGTGTGAGGAAGTCCACCAGGGCACTGGTCTCGCGGTAGGCGCGGCTGTGCAAGACGTAGGCGGGTTGGCCGGTGGGCGGGGTTTGGGACATGGGGTTCTCGCTGCGGGAACACGGTCTGGAAAACAACGACTATCCAATGTGGGAGCGGGCTTGCTCGCGAATGCGGGGTGTCAGTCAACACATCTGGTGACTGATCCACTGCATTCGCGAGCAAGCCCGCTCCCACATTTGTCCTGCGGTGTTGCGCAGACCTGTTACAGGTCGCCGTAACCCAACGAACGCAACGCGCGCTCATCATCGGACCAACCACCCTTAACCTTCACCCACAGGTTGAGCATGATCTTGGAATCAAACAGCAATTCCATGTCCTTGCGCGCTTCGGTGCCGATGCGCTTGATGCGCTCGCCCTTGTCGCCAATGATGATTTTCTTCTGGCCGTCACGTTCAACGAGGATCAACGCGTGGATATGAAGAGTCTTGCCCTGCTGCTTGAACTCTTCGATTTCGACGGTGATCTGGTACGGCAGCTCGGCGCCCATCTGGCGCATGATTTTCTCGCGTACCAGTTCGGCGGCGAGGAAACGGCTGCTGCGGTCGGTGATCTGGTCTTCCGGGAAGAAGTGCTCGTTCTCCGGCAGGTACCCGGCGATCACACGCTCCAGGGCTTCGAGGTTGTGCCCGTGCTGGGCCGAGATCGGCATGATCTGGGCGTTCGGCAGTTGTTCCTGCAGCCAGCTCAGGTGCGGCATCAGCTCGGCCTTGTCTTCGATGCGGTCGGTCTTGTTCAACGCGACGATCAACGGGCCGGTGACGTACTGCACGCGCTCCAGCACCATCTGGTCTTCGTCGGTCCACTTGGTGCGGTCGACCACGAAGATCACCACGTCGACGTCTTTCAACGCCGCCGAAGCGGTTTTGTTCATGTAGCGGTTCAGGGCCTTTTCGCCGCCTTTGTGCATGCCCGGGGTGTCGACGTAGACCGCCTGTACGGCGCCTTCGGTCTTGATGCCCAACATGTTGTGGCGGGTGGTCTGAGGCTTGCGCGAAGTGATCGCCAGCTTCTGTCCGAGGATGTGGTTCAACAACGTGGACTTGCCCACGTTCGGACGGCCGACGATGGCAACATAGCCACAGCGAGTTGCGGTTGAATCAGTCATGGCCATTCTCCACGCCCAGGGCAATCAGTGCTGCAGCGGCCGCTACCTGTTCGGCAATACGACGGCTCACACCCTGACCTCGGCTTTTTTCATTCAGTAAGGTGATTTCGCATTCGACGAAGAACACTCGGCAATGCGGTTCACCCTGGATATCCACCACTTCGTAACGCGGCAGGTCGCAACCACGGGACTGCAGGAATTCCTGCAGGCGGGTTTTTGGATCTTTGTTGGTGTCTACCAGCGTCAGGCTTTCGATCTCGGTCGACAGCCAGGCGACGACGCGCTCCTTGGCTGCTTCCATGCCTGCATCGAGGTAGATCGCGCCGATCAGTGCTTCAAGGGCGTCGGCCAGGATCGACTCACGACGGAAACCGCCGCTCTTCAGCTCGCCGGAACCCAGGCGCAGGTAATCGCCCAGGTCGAAACCACGGGCCAGTACGGCCAGGGTCTCGCCTTTCACCAGGCGCGCACGCAAGCGCGACAACTGGCCTTCGCGGGCCAGCGGAAAGCGATTGAACAAGGCTTCGCCGGCGACGAAATTGAGGATGGCATCACCGAGGAATTCCAGGCGCTCGTTGTTACGCCCGGCAAAACTGCGGTGTGTGAGGGCAAGGATCATCAATTCCTGATCCTTGAAGGTGTAACCGAGCTGACGCTCGAGACGGCTTAGAGAAACGCTCACGGTTTACCCACATTCAGTTCGAGGCACCGGTGGCCTGCGACGATTAACGCTGTGTTCAAATTCAAATCCTGATGGTTGCTGCATGGGACCGGACTTTGTCCAAGCCCCAGAAAAGCATTCGGCGCTGTGTTCACAGCGCCGCATGGATTACTTGATCAGCCCGACCCGCGAGAAGTTCGGCAGGTGGCTGAGCTTGGGTTCCGGCCAACTCATCCAGACCGCGAAGGCCTTGCCGACGATATTCTGGTCGGGAACCATGCCCAGCAGGTCCTTGGGAATATTGGGATCATCCCAGTAGCGGCTGTCATTGGAGTTGTCGCGGTTGTCGCCCATCATGAAGTAGTGCCCGGCAGGCACTGTCCATTGGTTGTCAGGCGGCGAACGGTAGCGGCTCATTTCCTTGCGGATTTCGTGCTCTACCGCTCCGAGTTTTTCCTGGTACAGCTCGGCGCTGCCCAGGGTGTTCGGCTCGGAACCGATCAGTTTTTCCGCCACCGACTCGCCATTGACGAACAGGCGCTTGTCGCTGGTGTAGCGAATCACGTCACCCGGCAGGCCCACTACGCGCTTGATGTAGTTGACGTTCGGGTCGCTTGGGTAGCGAAACACCATCACATCGCCGCGCTGCGGGTCACCGATCTCGATGACTTTCTTGTCGATCACCGGCAAGCGGATCCCGTAGGAAAACTTGTTCACCAGGATGAAGTCGCCCACGTCCAGGGTAGGCTTCATCGATCCCGAAGGGATCTGAAACGGTTCCACCAGGAACGAACGCAGCACCAGCACGATGAACAACACCGGGAAGAACGACTTGCCGTATTCAACCAGCATTGGCTCTTTGTTCAGTTTCTCGACCACCGCCACATCGGGCTGGCTGACGCTGCCCTGATAGGCCGCAATGGCAGCCCGGCGACGCGGGGCGAAGAAAATCAGATCGAGCAACGCCAGGAGACCGCAAACGGCAACGGCAATGACCAGCAACAGCGGGAAATTTAGTGACATAGGACCTAACTATCCAACCTGAGCACCGCAAGGAAGGCTTCTTGTGGAATTTCCACGTTGCCCACTTGCTTCATGCGTTTTTTACCGGCCTTTTGCTTCTCGAGCAGCTTGCGCTTACGGCTGACGTCGCCGCCATAGCATTTGGCCAGTACGTTCTTTCTGAGTGCCTTGACGGAGGTCCGCGCAATGATCTGCCCGCCAATGGCGGCCTGGATCGCGACGTCGAACATCTGGCGCGGAATCAGTTCTTTCATCTTTTCGGTCAACTGGCGACCTTTATAGTGCGCGTTGTCCTTGTGCACGATCAGCGCCAGGGCATCGACCTTGTCGCCGTTGATCAGCACATCCAGCTTCACCAGATTAGCTGATTGGTAACGATCAAAATGGTAATCCAGCGAAGCATAGCCGCGGCTGGTGGATTTGAGACGGTCGAAGAAGTCCAGGACCACTTCGTTCATCGGCAAATCGTAGGTCACTTGCACCTGGGTACCGAGGAACAGCATGTCGTGTTGTACGCCACGCTTTTCGATACACAGGGTAATGACGTTGCCCAGGTGTTCTTGCGGCACAAGAATATTGGCCCGCACGATCGGCTCGCGCATGTCTTCGATGGAAGACAGATCCGGAAGCTTGGACGGGTTGTCGACGTAAATCGTTTCACCGGTTTTCAGCGCCAGCTCAAAAATAACCGTCGGCGCGGTGGTGATCAGGTCCAGGTCGTATTCGCGCTCGAGGCGCTCCTGGATGATTTCCATGTGCAGCATGCCCAGGAACCCGCAGCGGAAGCCGAAGCCCAGGGCGTCGGAGCTTTCCGGGGTGTACTGCAACGACGAGTCGTTGAGGGTCAGCTTCTGCAGGGCTTCGCGGAAATCCTCGAAGTCGTCGGAGCTGACCGGGAACAGGCCGGCGTAGACCTGCGGCTGGATGCGTTTGAAGCCCGGCAGCACGTCGACGTCAGGGGTGGAGCTCAAGGTCAGGGTGTCACCTACCGGTGCACCGTGGATGTCCTTGATACCGGCGATGATGAAGCCCACTTCGCCGGCTTTCAGATCAGTGGTCGCGGTGTGCTTGGGGTTGAACACACCGACGCTGTCCACCAGGTGGATCTTGCCGGTGGATTTGACCAGGATCTTGTCGCCCTTCTTCACGCGGCCGTGGCGCACGCGTACCAGGGAAACAACGCCCAGGTAGTTGTCGAACCAGGAGTCGATGATCAACGCTTGCAGCGGATCTTCGTAGTTGCCGGTAGGCGCCGGAATGGTCTTGACCAGGCGCTCGAGCACTTCGTCGACGCCCAGGCCGGTCTTGGCACTGCACTCGACGGCGTCGGTGGCGTCAATGCCGATGATCTTCTCGATCTCTTCCTTGACGCGGTCCGGATCGGCCTGTGGCAGGTCGATCTTGTTCAGCACCGGCATCACTTCCAGGCCTTGCTCGATGGCGGTGTAGCAGTTGGCTACGGACTGGGCTTCGACGCCCTGGCCCGCGTCCACTACCAGCAACGCGCCTTCACAGGCCGCCAGGGAACGGCTGACTTCATAGGTGAAGTCGACGTGGCCCGGGGTGTCAATGAAGTTGAGCTGGTACTTGATACCGTCTTTGGCGGTGTAATACAGAGTAACGCTGTGGGCCTTGATGGTGATCCCGCGCTCGCGCTCGAGGTCCATGGAGTCCAGCACCTGGGCTTCCATTTCACGCTCGGCAAGGCCGCCGCACATCTGGATAAATCGATCGGCCAGCGTCGACTTGCCATGGTCAATGTGGGCGATGATGGAGAAATTGCGGATATGACTCAAATCACTCACGGATCAACACTCAAAAAGGCTGCAGGCAGACTGCCCGCTGAAAAATAGCCGGGAATTGTACCTGATGCGCAGACCTGACGTCATCCATGGTGACCAAGAACAAAAATGCCCCGGTCGTTCGAACGGGGCATTTTTTGTTCATACGCGCGGGCTCAACCGGCCCGACGCAACAGCCAGAAGCCGGCCAAGGCGCAAATAGCCGTCGGCACCAGCACCGCAAACAGCGGCGAGAATCCGAATACCAGGCTGGACGGCCCGAGCAGGTCCTGGGCGATACGGAAGGTGAAGCCCACCAGCACGCCAGTAAACACGCGCTGGCCAAGGGTTACGGAACGCAACGGGCCAAAGATGAACGAAATCGCCATCAGCACCAGCGCAGCGGTCACCACCGGCTGCAACACCTTGACCCAAAACGCCAGCCAGTAACGACCGTTGTTCAAGCCCTGGTCCTTGAGGTAATGGATATAGCTCCACAGGCCAGAGATAGGCAGGCTTTCCGGGATCATCACCACGGTGTTCAGCAATTCGGGCTTGAGGGCAATGTCCCACTGCTCCGTCGGCACATTGATGACTTCAGTGCTCGACGCCGCGCCCTTGCCGATTTCACGGAAATAGGTGGTGGTCACATCGCTCAGTTGCCACTTTTCGTCGCTGTACTGTGCGCGTTTGGCGAAACTGGACGACAACAGGTGACGTTCTTTATCGAAGCGGTAGCGAGTGACACCGACCAGCAAGCCGTCTGGTTGCACGGCGTTGATGTGGATAAATTCCTCACCCTGGCGGTGCCACAGGCCATGCTTGGAGCTTTGGGCATCCCCCGAACCCTGGGCCAGGGCGCGGTTGGCCTGGGCGGTGGATTCGGCAGGGGGCGCCACGTATTCACCGATCAGCACGCTGACCGCCATCAGCAACAGCATCGGCTTCATGACCGCCCACACGATGCGGCCGATGGAAACACCCGCCGCGCGCATGATGGTCAGCTCGCTGTTGCTGGCCAGGCTGCCCAAGCCGATCAGGCAGCCGATCAGCGCGGCCATCGGCATCATGTCGTAGAGACGACGGGGTGCCGTCAGCGCCACGTAGCTCAGGACGTCGGTTACGGTGTAGGTCTCGCTGACGTTGCCGACTTCATCAATGAAAGCGAACAACGAGGCAAGCCCCAGAATAATGCCCAATACCGCAAGGATTGCGACCAGGACGCTGCTACCAATGTAGCGGTCGAGCTTAACCACGAGCCATCTCCTTCATGCTGCGACGACTCTTCATCTTCAGGCGCAACGGTTCCCAATAAAGCAGGCCCAGGCCAATCGCCAGGAAGATCCCGTGGACCCACCACAACCCGAGGGTCGGCGACAGCTTGCCCTTCTCCAGGGAGCCACGGGCGGAAATCAGGATGGTCAGGTAAGCCATATAAAGCAGGATTGCCGGCAACAGTTTGAGGAAGCGGCCCTGGCGCGGGTTGACCCGGGACAGCGGCACGGCCATCAAGGTCACGATAAAGACCAGCAGCGGCAGGGAAATACGCCATTGCAGCTCGGCGATCGAGCGCAATTCCTTGCTGCCGATCAGGTCTGGCGTCGGGATCGCGTCACGGTCGGTGACCTCGTCGCTGACGTCCGGCCGGGCCAGCATCACACCATAGGTGTCGTACTTGATTGCGCGGTAATCAGCCTGGCCGGGGCTGCCGTCATAACGATAGCCGTCCTCCAGGATCAGGTAGCGGCTGCCGTCCGGGCGCACCTCCTGACGTCCCTTGTCGGCCACCAGAATCGAAATACCACGGTCTTTCTGGTTCTGGCCAAGGTTTTTCTGGGAGATGAACACACCGCCCAGGTTGGCACGGTCATCCGTCATTTGCTCGGTATAGGTCACCCGGGTGCCATCGTTGAGCGCTTGAAAGCGGCCCGGCTCCAGGGTGTCGAATTCGGTCATGGCGTCCTGTTTGTTGAGCACCAGCTGGAACTGCAGGGCACCCTGGGGCGCCAGGCTCAAGCTCAACCAGGCCACGACCAGGGCGATACCGGTGGCCGGAACCATGGTCATGGCCAGCAAGCGTTGCTGGCTCATGCCGGTGGCCGATAACACGGTCATTTCGCTTTCAAGGTACAAGCGGCCGTAGGCCAGCAGAATCCCGAGAAACAGGCCCAACGGCAGGATCAGTTGCAGGAAGCCCGGCAGGCGAAAGCCCATGATCAGGAACAGCGAGCCCGGATCCAGGGCGCCCGAGGCGGCCTGGGCGAGGTATTTGACGAAACGACCACTCATGATGATGACCAGCAATACCGCACTCACGGCACTCAGGGTCAACAGGACTTCGCGGGACAGATAACGGAAGACGATCAAACCAGACACTCCAGGGTTGTCAGGCTAAGGCGGCCAAACAAGCAAGCATATCGAGTCGACCCAATGCTGCAGGCCGGCTAAAAAGATGGCGCATTATCCTGTGATTGACCGCACCTGTCACGGAGCTTGCTCATACGCGTGCACAAAGCTGCCCACAAGGGTTGTCAGGCTCAGGCGGCGAGGTTCAAACTGCGGCCTTTGTCGCGGGCGGCCTACAGGCTGCCAAGCTTACAAGCCGGAGTACAGACTCCTGGCTCACTGACCTTTATAAGGGACCCGAAAATGGAACTGGTTGTAAAAAGCGTTAGCCCCGAAACGTTGAAAACCGCCACCCTCGTGGTCGCTGTCGGCGAAGGCCGCAAGCTCGGCGTTGCCGCCAAGCAACTGGACGAACTGAGCGGCGGCGCCATCAGCGCAGTCCTCAAGCGCGGTGACCTGGCCGGCAAGGTCGGCCAAAGCCTACTGCTGCAAAGCCTGCCTAACCTTAAAGCCGACCGCGTATTGCTGGTGGGCGTCGGTAAAGACGCCGAACTGGGCGACCGTCCGTTCCGCAAGATCATCAGCGGCATCCTCACTACCCTCAAGGGCCTGGGCGGCACCGACGCAGCCCTGGCACTGGACGAAATCGTGGTCAAGGGCCGCGACAGCTACGGCAAGACCCGTCTGCTGGCCGAAAGCCTGCTGGACGGCGGCTACGTCTTCGATCAGTTCAAGAGCACCAAGGCCGAACCCCGCGCCCTGAAAAAAGTCACCCTGCTGACCATCAAGGCTGCCCAGGCAGAAGTCGAACGCGCCGTGACCCACGCCCAGGCCATCGCCGGCGGCATGGCGTTCACCCGAGACCTGGGCAACCTGCCACCGAACATCTGCCATCCGACTTACCTGGGCGAACAAGCCAAGGCGCTGGGCAAGGAATTCAAGGGCCTGAAAGTCGAAGTCCTGGATGAGAAAAAGATCAAGGAACTGGGCATGGGCTCGTTCTATGCCGTAGGCCAGGGCAGCGACCAGCCGCCACGCCTGATCGTGATGCAATACAACGGCGGCAAGAAGTCCGAGAAGCCATATGCCCTGGTGGGTAAAGGCATCACCTTCGACACCGGCGGCATCAGCCTCAAGCCGGGCCTGGGCATGGACGAGATGAAGTACGACATGGGCGGCGCCGCCAGCGTGTTCGGCACCCTGCGGGCCGTGCTGGAACTCAAGCTGCCGATCAACCTGGTGTGCATCCTGGCCTGCGCCGAAAACATGCCGAGCGGCGGCGCGACCCGTCCGGGCGACATCGTCACCACCCTCAGCGGCCAGACCGTGGAAATCCTCAACACCGACGCCGAAGGCCGCCTGGTGCTGTGCGACGCCCTGACCTACGCCGAGCGCTTCAAGCCGCAAGCCGTGATCGACATCGCCACCCTGACCGGTGCCTGCGTGGTTGCCCTGGGCGCCCACACATCGGGCCTGCTGGGCAACAACGACGAACTGATCGGCCAACTGCTCAGCGCCGGCCAGGCGGCAGACGACCGCGCCTGGCAACTGCCGCTGTTCGATGAATATCAGGAACAGCTGGACAGCCCGTTCGCCGACATCGCCAACATTGGTGGCCCGAAAGCCGGCACCATCACCGCCGCGTGCTTCCTGTCGCGTTTCGCCAAGAACTTCAACTGGGCGCACCTGGACATCGCCGGCACTGCCTGGACCAGCGGCGGCAAGGACAAGGGCGCCACTGGCCGTCCGGTTCCATTGCTGACCCAGTACCTGCTGGACCGCGCCAAAGCCTGAAAATGAAGATCCCCGGGCGCCTGTAAAGCCGCCCGGGGCTCAGGAACCGCAATGACCCAAGTCGACTTCTATATATTGCCCAGCGCCGATCCTTCCGCGCGCCTGGACTTTGCCTGCAAGCTCACCGAAAAAGCCTGGCGCATGGGTCACCGCATCTACCTGCATTGCAGCGATGCCGCCCAGCGTGATGACCTCGACGCCCGCCTGTGGCGCTTCAAGGGCGAAAGCTTCGTGCCCCACGGCCCCGCCGAATCAGAGCCGGAAGGCCTGGTGGTATTGGGTCTGGGCGACAACTGTGGCGATCACACAGACCTGCTGGTCAACCTCGACCTGAAAGTACCGGCCTTCGCCAAGGGCTTCGCCCGTGTGGCGGAAGTGGTGGTGGAAGACCCGGCTATTCGTCAGGCCGCACGGGAGAGTTTCCGTTTCTACCGTGAACAGGGCTATTCTCTGCAAGATCACCGGCTACAACGACTTTGAGCACATGATGGACACTCCAAACCCGCTAAAAGACCCTGACCACCTGCTGGACGACCTTGAGTCGATCCGCAAGCTGCTCGGTGATGATGACCTGCAACCGCCGCTGCTGACCGATGCGGTCAACGGTGACGTACAAATTCCCTTGTTGTTCGATATGGTCGGTGGCAAGCCTGTTGCGCCGGAGCCTGTCGAAACGCCCGTGGAGCAAGCAGCCCCCGCGCCGGCAGTGGCCGTGCCTGCCGCCGAGAAAGCGCCTGACGCCCTGCTGCTGCACCTGGACAACGAACTGCGCGCCGCTGCGCAACTGATCATGCAAGACGTGATCGACGATTTTGCCCCGCATATCGAAACCGAGATCAAGCGTCGACTGGATGCGCGCATGGAGCGGTTGTTGAGCCAGTACCAGAACTAAGGCTGACACATATCCCCTGTGGGAGCGGGCTTGCTCGCGAAAGCGGTGGTTCAGTCAATACATTGGGTGACTGTTACACCGTCTTCGCGAGCAAGCCCGCTCCCACACCAGCCCGCTCCCACATTTGATCGGCGCCACCGTTAAGCCCGTCTTCAACTCGCCCTCTCCCCTATCCCCCGTTATACTTGTCGGCTTTCCTGAATTAATGCCAACTAGGGTCCCGCCGCGCATGGATAAGACCTACCAGCCGCACGCTATTGAAACTTCCTGGTACCAGACCTGGGAGTCCGAGAATTATTTCGCTCCGCAAGGCGCGGGCGATGCCTACACCATCATGATTCCGCCACCGAACGTCACTGGCAGCCTGCACATGGGCCATGGCTTCAACAATGCGATCATGGATGCCCTGATTCGTTTCCGCCGCATGCAGGGTCGCAACACCCTGTGGCAGCCAGGTACCGACCACGCCGGTATCGCCACCCAGATGCTGGTGGAACGCCAACTGGAAGCCACCGGCCAGAACCGTCACGACCTGGGTCGCGAGAAATTCCTGGAGAAAATCTGGGAATGGAAGGATCAGTCCGGCGGCAACATCAGCCGTCAGATTCGTCGCCTGGGTTCGTCCGTCGACTGGAGCCGCGAGCGCTTCACCATGGACGACGGCCTGTCGGAGGCCGTGAAAGAAGCCTTCGTGCGCCTGCATGAAGACGGCCTGATCTATCGCGGCAAGCGCCTGGTCAACTGGGACACCAAGCTGCACACGGCGATTTCCGACCTTGAAGTGGAAAACCACGAAGAGAAAGGTTTCCTGTGGAACCTCAAGTACCCGCTGGCTGACGGCGCCAAGACCGCCGAAGGCAACGACTACCTGATCGTCGCCACCACCCGTCCGGAAACCATGCTCGGCGACGCCGCCGTCGCGGTTAACCCAAACGACGAGCGCTACCAGGCGCTGATCGGCAAGTTCGTTGAGCTGCCGCTGGTCGGCCGTCGCATCCCGATCATCGCAGACGACTACTGCGACCCTGAATTCGGCACCGGCTGCGTGAAAATCACCCCGGCCCACGATTTCAACGACTACGAAGTCGGCAAGCGCCATAACCTGCCGCTGCTGAACATCTTCGACAAGAACGCCGCTGTTCTGCCGGCCTGTCAGGTGTTCAACCTCGACGGCACGCTGAACGAGAGCATCGACGGCAAGATCCCGGCCGAATACGCCGGCCTCGACCGTTTTGAAGCACGCAAGCAGATCGTTGCCGCCTTCGATGCCGCCGGCCTACTGGTCAGCGTTGACGACCACGCCCTGAAAGTGCCGAAAGGCGACCGCTCCGGTACCGTCATCGAGCCTTGGCTGACCGACCAGTGGTATGTGTCCACCAAGCCTTTGGCTGAACCGGCAATTGCCGCCGTGGAAGACGGCCGCATCGCGTTCGTGCCCAAGCAGTACGAAAACATGTACTTCTCGTGGATGCGCGACATCCAGGATTGGTGCATCAGCCGTCAGCTGTGGTGGGGCCACCGGATTCCGGCCTGGTACGACGAGTCGGGCAAGGTCTACGTTGGCCGCGACGAAGCCGAAGTACGTGCCAAGCACAACCTCGGCCCGGACGTGGCGCTGCAACAGGACAACGACGTACTGGACACCTGGTTCAGCTCGGGCCTGTGGACGTTCTCCACCTTGGGCTGGCCGCAACAGACCGAATTCCTGAAGAAATTCCACTCCACCGACGTGCTGGTCACCGGCTTCGACATCATTTTCTTCTGGGTTGCCCGGATGATCATGCTCACCATGCACTTGGTGAAGAACGAAGACGGCACGCCGCAGGTACCGTTCAAGACCGTATACGTCCACGGCCTGGTGCGTGATGGCCAGGGCCAGAAGATGTCCAAATCCAAGGGCAACGTCCTGGACCCATTGGACATCATCGACGGCATCGACCTGGAAACCCTGGTGCAGAAACGCACCTCGGGCCTGATGCAGCCGAAACTGGCGAAGAAGATCGAGAAGCAGACCCGCGATGAATTCGCCGACGGCATCGCCAGCTACGGCACCGACGCCCTGCGCTTCACCTTCTGCTCGCTGGCGTCCACCGGTCGCGACATCAAGTTCGACATGGGCCGCGTCGAAGGCTATCGCAACTTCTGCAACAAGATCTGGAACGCCGCGCGCTACGTGCTGGATAAAGGCGAAGACTGCGGCCAGAACGGCGAGGCCATCGAGCTGTCCCTGGCGGACCGCTGGATCATCTCCCAGTTGCAGCGCACCGAAGCCGAAGTGACCCGTCAACTCGACCAGTTCCGCTTCGACCTGGCGGCACAGGCCTTGTACGAGTTCATCTGGAACCAGTATTGCGACTGGTACCTGGAACTGTCCAAGCCCGTGCTGTGGGACGAGAACTCGCCGATCGAACGTCAGCGCGGCACCCGTCACACCCTGGTACGCGTACTGGAAGTGGCGCTGCGCCTGGCGCATCCGTTCATGCCGTTTATCACCGAAGAAATCTGGCAGCGCATCGCGCCGCTGGCGGGCAAAGACGGCAAGACCATCATGCTGCAACCTTGGCCGGTGGCCAACGAAGCCCGCATTGATGAGGCGGCCGAAAGCGATATCGAGTGGCTCAAGACCCTGATGATGGGCACGCGCAACATTCGCGCCGAGATGAACATCGGTCCGGGCAAGCCACTGGCCGTGTTCGTGAAGAACGCCAGCGCCGAAGATCAGCGCCGCCTCACCGAGAACGACGCGCTGCTCAAGAAGCTGGCGAAGCTGGAGTCGATCACCGTATTGGCCGCTGGCGCCGAAGCACCGCTGTCCGCCACCGCACTGGTTGGCGAGATGGAAGTGCTGGTGCCGATGGCCGGCCTGATCGACAAAGGTGCCGAACTGGCGCGCCTGGACAAGGAAATCCTGCGCCTGCAAGGCGAAGTGCAGCGGGTGGGCGGCAAGCTGTCCAACGCGGCGTTCGTCGACAAGGCTCCGGCTGAAGTCATCGAGAAAGAACGCGCCAAACTGGCTGAAGCTGAACAGGCTTTGGGCAAGCTGGCGGAGCAGCACGTGCGGATTTCCAGCCTGTAAGGGGCAGCCCGTGTGAAAAAAGAGACCTTCGGGTCTCTTTTTTTTGCTTGGAAAAACACCGTTATTTCTCTTTGGAAACCCGATCAATGTGGGAGCTGGCTTGCCTGCGATGGCATCGCCTCGGTCTGGCAGATACACCGAGTCGCCTGCATCGCAGGCAAGCCAGCTCCCACATTTGACCGAGTTCGACCAAGGAATGTGTGACAATACCCGCCACTTTTGAAACAAACGCAGAATCGACGCAGCCCATGACCGCCCCCAGCACACCCAAAGCACCGCGCAAGAAGCCTAAACCCACGACGCCGGCCTTGCCCGTCGTTCCGCGCAAAGAGGCTACCTTGCACCCGCGTAACCGCCACCAGGGCCGTTACGACTTCCAGGCGATGATCAAGACCACGCCGGAACTGGCGCAATTCGTGATCATCAACCCGTACGGAAAGGAAAGCATCGACTTCGCCAGCCCCGACGCGGTGCGGGTGTTTAACCGGGCGCTGCTCAAGGCGTTCTACGGCATCAATCACTGGGACATTCCGGCTGATTACCTGTGCCCACCGGTTCCGGGGCGTGCCGACTACGTGCACTTCCTCGCCGACCTGCTGGCCAGCGTCAACGAAGGCGTGATCCCCCGTGGCGCGCCGGTGAAGGTGCTGGACATCGGCATGGGCGCCAACTGCGTCTATCCGTTGATCGGCTACAGCGAATACCGCTGGAATTTCCTCGGTTCGGAAGTCGACCCGACGGCCGTGGCCGCCGCCAAGGCGATCGTGCAGTCCAACGGGCTGAACAAGGCCATCCAGCTGCGCCAGCAAACCAATCCCAAGCAGATCCTGCTGGGCCTGCTGGAGCCGGGTGAGCGTTTTGACCTGACCCTGTGCAACCCGCCCTTCCACGCGTCCATGGATGAAGCGACCAAGGGCAGCGAACGTAAGTGGCGTGCACTGGGCAAGGCTGATCCGAAGCGCAAGTTGCCGGTATTGAACTTCGGTGGCCAGTCGGCGGAATTGTGGTGTGAAGGCGGTGAAGCGCGGTTTGTGACGCAGCTGATCGCTGAGAGCGCGCATTTCCAACATAAAGTGCTGTGGTTCAGCACCCTGGTGTCGAAGGCCTCAAACCTGCCGGCGATCCAGACGGCGCTGAAAAAGGCCGGTGTGCTGGAGAGCCAGGTGGTGGAGATGTCCCAGGGCCAGAAGCAGAGCCGCTTCGTCGCCTGGACTTTCCAGACCCCGAGCGAGCAACAGGTATGGCGCCAGCGCTGGGCGCGTAAGGATTAAAAACCGCAGGCAACAAAAAACCGTGCCCGGATCGCTCCGGAGCACGGTTTTTTTTGCTGCGTCTTACTTGTTAACAGCGTCGGTCAGGCTTTTTGCCACAACCAGCTTGATAACTTTCTTGGCAGCGATTTCGATGGCAGCGCCAGTCGAAGGGTTACGGCCAGTACGGGCAGGACGCTCGGTCACTTTCAGTTTGCCAACGCCTGGCAGAGTGATTTCGCCGCCGTTTTCCAGCTGATCAGCAACGATCTGGCTCAGTTGTTCAATCACTGCACGCACTTGAACTTTGGTGGCGCCAGTGGATTCAGCCAGATCAGCGATCAGTTGGTCTTTAGTAATAGCCATTGTGGTGTTCCTTCCCTATCAAATTCATTTGGATTGCAGAGTGCAGTGTCAGCCATCGAGCCCTGCCATCAAGGCCTGGCACCCAAGGGCTATAACCACGAAGATCGGGGTTATAGATACCTGAAACCGGGTTTGGTTCGACCTGACAAATGCTGAATGCACGCTTAACGCCCAGACTGCGCGTAAGACGGGGCAAAACTAGCACAGAGACGGGGAAATATCCGCCTCAACATACCCATTTGGTCAGCTTTATCGCTCTAAACCGTGAAAAAAAGGCATATGGCCCGTCGGATAGCGCTCAAAACGCCCTCCGAACAGCGCCATCCCCAGCGGGTGCGGTACACTGGCGACTTTTTCCGGGAGCCCGACCACTCCCCTTCAACCAGCCGAGAAGCCCATGCCGATCCGTCATTGCATCGTCCACCTGATCGACAAAAAACCCGACGGCACCCCCGCAGTTCTCCACGCCCGCGACTCCGAGCTTGCCGAGTCGGCCGCGATCGAGAACATGCTTGCCGACCTCAACGAGAGCTACAACGCCAAACAAGGCAAGGCCTGGGGCTTTTTCCATGCCGAGTCCGGCGCGCACCCGTTCAGCGGCTGGTTGAAGGAGTATTTCGACGGCGGCAAGGATTTCACCGCGTTCAGCCGCATTGCGGTGGAACACCTGCAGAAGCTGATGGAGGAGTCCAACCTCTCCACCGGCGGCCACGTGCTGTTTGCCCACTATCAACAGGGCATGACCGATTACCTGGCGATCGCCCTGCTGCACCACAGTGAAGGCGTGGCAGTGACCGATCAGTTGGACGTGACGCCATCGCGCCACCTCGACCTGGGCCAACTGCACCTGGCCGCGCGGATCAACGTGTCCGAATGGCAGAACAACAAGCAGTCCAAGCAGTACATCTCCTTTATCAAGGGCAAGAATGGCAAGAAGGTCTCGGAGTACTTCCGCGACTTTATCGGCTGCCAGGAAGGTGTCGACGGCCCGGGCGAGACCCGCACCCTGCTCAAGGCCTTCAGTGACTTCGTCGAAAGCGAAGACTTGCCGGACGAGTCCGCCCGCGAGAAAACCAAGACCCTGGTGGACTACGCCAGCAGCCAGGCCAAGCTCGGCGAGCCAATGGGCCTGGAAGAGCTGTCTGGGTTGATCGATGAAGATCGGCCAAAAGCCTTCTACGATCACATCCGCAACAAGGACTACGGCCTGTCGCCGGAAATCCCGGCGGATAAACGCACCCTGAACCAGTTCCGTCGCTTCACCGGCCGCGCCGAAGGCTTGTCCATCAGCTTTGAAGCGCATCTGTTGGGCGACAAGATCGAATACGACGAAGCCGCCGGCACCTTGATCATCAAGGGCCTGCCGACCCAGCTGACCGACCAGCTCAAGCGTCGCAACTGATGCTGGGCGGGGTTCTGAAGAAAGTCCTGCTGGTGTTGCTGGTGGTGGTGGTTTTCCAGAACTGGGGCAAGATCGAGCGGCTGTTCAACCCCTCGCAGGTGGTGCCGGAACAGACACGCGCGGCGGCGCGCGTGGTGCTGTATTCCACCGAGTGGTGCGGCTACTGCAAGCAGATCCGGCGCTTTCTGGATTCCAAGGGGATTCCCTACCAGACGTTCGATATCGAGAAGGACGCCCAGGCGCGCAAGGCGTATGAGGCGCTGGGGGGCGGCGGGATTCCGTTTGTGGACGTGAATGGCACGCTGATTCGCGATTACAACCCTGAAGCGATCATGGCGGCCCTGAAGTCACTCACTCTGTAAAACACCGCAGATCAAATGTGGGAGCGGGCTTGCTCGCGAAAGCGGTGGGGCAGTCGCCAGATGTATTGACTGAACCACCGCATTCGCGAGCAAGCCCGCTCCCACATTGGGTTGCGTACAGATCAGAAATTGGCTTCCAGGGAAACCATCGCCGTACGCTCTTCACCCACGTTGTAATACGCCGAGCTGGCCGCCAGGCCATTCACCGGCGCCGAGTTGAACGACACGGTGCGTGCCGAGCTCAAGTATTCCTTATCAAACACGTTGAGCATCGAGAAGCGCAGCGCAGCCGATTTGAAGACCTTCTTGTCCACCGGCAGGTAGATACCGGCGTTGAGGTCGAACACGGTGCGCCCGGAGATTTTCTCGTTGTTGGTCAAATCGCCGTAGAACGCCCCGACATACTTGCCGGCAATGTTGCCGTAGTAGCGCTTGTCGTCGTAACCAAAGACCAGGTTGAGCATGTTTTCCGGCACGTTGGCCAACTGGTTGCCCTTGGTCGGCAATAACACGTTCTTGCTGACAAAGTCGTCCTGCTGCTCGGACTGGGTGTAGGTGTACGACGCGTAGTAGTTGAAGTTGTATGGCAGCAGGCCGCTCCACTCCAGCTCCAGGCCTTTGTTGGTCACATCACCGACGTTGGCCATCACATAGTCACCGTTCAAGTCGGTGGTCGACAGCTGACGATGCTTGAAGGTGATGTAGAACAGAGTGGCGCTCAAGGCCATTTTCTCTTCGGTGTAGCGCCAGCCCAGTTCCTGGTTCCAGCTCAGCTCGGGGTTGAGGCTGAGGGAGTCACCCTTGTTGTACAGCACGTAGTTCTGCGGGGTGCGCATGTTGCGGGTGACGTTGTAGAACGCCTGGTTGCTCTCATCGACCTGGTACTTGGCACTGAAGTTCGGCAGGAACTGGTGGTAACGGGCGTTACGCTTTTCCGGCTTGTCGTACAGACTGCCCAGGTTGTCGCCATCACGCTCGACGTACTGGTACGCCAGCCCGCCGACAAAACTCAGGTCTGGCGTGGCTTGCCAGCTGTCCTGCACCCACAGTTTCTGGGCCGGGGTCACGGTGTACTGGTGGCGGCCCTGGACGGTCTTGCCGTTCTTGTCGACCACCTGGCCGCCGCTGTTGTAATCCCCCCAGATGTCGTCCGGTGCACCTTCGCTGTTGATCCCGATATACGGCTGGGTCTGGCGCTGGCGAGCGCGCTCGTACCAGTAGCCGTAATCCAGGCTGTGTTCCTCGTTGATGTCCCATTTCATTTTGACCGTGACGCCAGGGCGCCAGGTTTCGGTCCACGACGGCCGGTAGTAGTTGGCCGACTGGAGGTTACCCAGGTCGTAGTTACCGGCCTTGTCGGACTTCGGCCCCAGGTTGGTCGCGGTCTGGCCGCTGAAACTGCCGCCGTTGCCCCAGTAGTAGTAAGGCGCAACCGTCAGGGCCAGGTCATCACGCAGGCGCCAGCGCTGGGTGAAGGTGGTCATGACACTTTCGAAGGGGTTGCGGTTGAGCTTGTAGGAAGACGACAGCAAGCCGTTTTTGTAGACAGGGGTTTCCGCGTAATCCAGGCGCCGCCCCTGTTGTTGGAACTGGGCCTTGCTCAGGGTGTTGTAGTTGTAGTTTTCCTGCTTGTTGTACTTCATGGTGAAGTTGCTGGAGTTGCCATTGTCGTCTTCGAACAGCGTGCTCCACTCCACCTTGTCACCGCGCACAGTGCCCTTGCCGCGCCACTTGTCGCCTTCGGTGTGAGAGGCCGAGACCCAGGTCTTGAAGCCGCCCAGGTCGCCGGTGTTGAGCCGTGCGAAGGACTTTGTCAGGTTGTTCGAGCCGATGGATTGTTTGACGAACAAGCCTGGCTCTTTGGTCGGCCGGATCGTGACCATGCCGATATTGCCGCCGCTGGAACCAATGTGCGGGCCGTCCGCTTCCGAGGAGCCCTGGGTGACAAACACTTCGCCGACGTTTTCCGGATCGCCCAACTGGTTGGCGTACACGCCATAGCTGCCGGAGTCGTTGATCGGCACGCCGTCCATGGAAACTCCGACTTGGTCGGAGTTCATGCCGCGCATGGTGAAACTTGTGCCGCTCATGCCGCTGGCGTCATCGTTGGATACGTTGATGCCCGGGGTGTACTTGAGCTTGTCGATGGCGTTGGCCGTCGGGGACATTTCGTCCATGGCTTCCTTGGTCACGGTGGACCGGGCCTTGGCACTTTCTTCCTGAATCATGTGGCCGGTGCCCAGGGTACGTTCGCCGGCGACGTGCACCGAACCGACATCCTGGGAGTCGTCTGCCAGAACCAGCGGCGCAAAGCCGCCCAGGCCCGATGCTAAAAGCAGGGCATAGAGTTTGTTGTAGGTCACGGGTAGATCCCTTACATGCATCTATCTGTTGTTATGGGGGAGGTATTGGCGGTTTTGGCTGGGTGAACAGCGCCGCCAATCTTCCTGACCACCTGCTCAGGAATCCGAGGATCATCCGTGCATCACGTAACGATTTGGTTACAGGTTTTGGCGATTGCGATGAAGGTTAAATGAAAGGTCTACGGACACCGATGTGCCGAGGCGTGGGGATCTTCGAGGAAGGAAGGTGCAAGTAATGACAGCGCTACGCTATTGCGGCGTAGCGCTCTGTACCTAGCGCAATACGATCATCCGACCGAGCAGCGTGTGCTGTTCAAACCCCAAGACGGCCTGCAGCGCATTGAGCACCGCCTGGGGATCCTTGCTTGGGAAACTGCCACTGACACGCCGAGCGCCGAGGTCCTCATTGAGCAGGAGAATACGACCGGGATAGTAGCGGCCGAGGTCTTGCACTACGTCGGCCAGGGGCGCCTTGTAGTAATTGAGCCAACCGTCGCGCCAAGCCAGGCGCGACTCGCTGTCGACCGCGTGCAGCTCATCGGCAACACCATCGGCGTAGGCCACTTGCTGGCCGGCCGTCAGAATCTGTTGCTGCCCATACTTGGATGGCGTAACGCCAACCCGGCCGGACAACACCGTCACCTGCGCACCCGCCGGTTGCAGGCGCACCTCAAACTGCGTGCCCAGCACCCGTGCTTCACCGCTGCCAGCTTCGACCACGAAGGACTCGCCCGTGTGGGTCACACTGAAAAATCCGGCGCCCCGCCGAAGTTGGATATGGCGCTCACCATGGCTGAAATCCACCGCAATGGCGCTGTCGGCGTCCAGGGTGACCTGACTTTGATCGGCCAACCTCACCGTCTTCACCTGACCCGGAGCGGTGACGTAATCCGCACCGAAATCATCGACCCAACGCGACGGCTGCCAGCCGGCGCCCATCGAAATCATCACAAGCAGGCAGGCGGCCATGGCCAGGGCGCCAGACCAGCGCCGCACGCTGGAGCGTTTCGAGGTATTCATCGCGCTCAAGTAACCCTGCAACGCCAGGGCATCCTCATCCGCCAACGCTCTGGCCGGTACTTCACTCAATTCCCACAGCACCTGGGCCTGGGCGTAGGCCTCGACATGCGCCGGATCGGCCCGCAGCCAATGGCTGAACGTGGCCTGGTCGCCACTGCTGGGCTGGTCGTGCAACAAACTCAGCCAGGCCAGTGCGGCCTGTTCCTGGTCGGGCGTCGGGGTGACGCGGGCAGTGGCGCTCACGGGGCTTTCCTTGGCGATGGTTCACGAAGGCTGGCCTTGCAGGCTTCGAGGGCACGCATCATATGTTTTTCCACGGCACTTTGGGACAGGCCCATGGCCTTGGCGATTTCCGCGTACTTGCGGCCATGGATGCGGTTGAGCAGGAAAATCTGCCGGGTGCGTTCCGGCAGGCTGCGCAGGGCCGCTTCGACATGGCGCAGATCATTGCCCGCCTCCAGCGCGGCCTGGGGCTCGGAGCCTTGGTTATCCTGCTGTTCCGGCAGCCACCCTTCACTGCTGCGCACCCGGGCGCCTTCGCTGCGCAGGTGGTCGATGGCGATATTGCCGGCGCAGCGCAGCAGGTAAGTGCTGAGTTCCTCGACCTGTACCAGTGGCCGGCGCCAGAAGCGCAGGAACAAATCCTGCACCAGGTCCGCCGCCGTCGCACGGCAACCCACCCGGCGACTGACCAACGCTTCCATCTGCGAACGCTGGGACAGGAACACCTGCAGGAAATGCGCACGGCCGCCTGCCGCGTCTGCGCTCTGCTCTTGATGTTCGGGAGGCGTGGAGATCATCAACGGTGGACTCAAAGGGTCGCGAAGGCCGCAACCGGACTGGCCAGCAGGCCGATGCCCGCCAGGATCAAGGCCAGCCTTGGCCGATACGGCAACAGCAACACCAGCAGCAACCCGCTGAGCATCAGCACCGCGCACCACTCCACCAGGCCCTGGCTCCAGCCGGTCGCGAGCACCGCCGGCCAGATCGAGACGATCAACAGCAACCAGCCGCCCACGCGCAAACCCAGGCGCCGACGGGGCGTGGGTTTACTGTGCAGCAGTTCGCCATGGTGCCGGTCCATGGACAGGCACAACGCGCTAAACCCTGCGTAACACAGCAGCAGCGCCAGGAGCATTCAGTTCACCTCGCCCTTGAGGGTCAGTGGCCGGGCACGTTCGGCCTTGGGCTGAGGGACACGGCGGTGCTGCATTTTCCACGCAGCCCAGGCGAGGAACACGCCGCTGCCCAGGCACGTCAGGTCGAAGCCGGCCATGGCCCAATCGCCGTTGGCCAGGGACACCCCCAAATGCTGGGACGTGGTCAGCGCGTTGAGCACCGGTACGCCAATAAACAGCAGCGCGCCCACGCTCAACTGCTCAACCCAGCCGCGGCGACCCTGACGGACAATCGCATGCACAACGCTCAAGCCCCAGGCAATAAAGAAGGCTTGTACTTCCCAGTCCGAGCGCCCGGCAAAGCTGGCCGGTAACAGGCGGTTGGCCCAGAAGAAGGCGGCGATGGCGATCATCACGCCGGACATGCTGGCGATATTCAGCACTTCCACCAACCGCAGTTCAAAGGGCATCACACCGGTTTTGGCGTGCTTGAGCTGACGCTTGCCCAGCCACATCACCAGCCCGGTACCGATCATCGCGGTGCCCGCGAGGCCGCAGATGAAATACAGCCAGCGCAATACCGGGCCGGCGAAGTGGCCCATGTGCAAACCGTAGAAGCTGCCACTAATTGCCGCCGGCAGCGACTGCTCGCCGCTGACCCGCAGCAGCTCGCCGGTGGTGCCGTTGAATGAGACGGTGCTGCCAAAGTCGTGCACCACTCGATCCGACCCGGCGCGGAATACATTGACCGAGGCGTTCACATCGCTGGGATTATTCACCACCAGCCGTCCGACATGCCCACCGGCCCATTGCTCACGCGCCTGCTCGTACATCGGCCCCAGCGGCAACAGCTGCCCGGGTTGGCCAAGGGCTGGCGCGTTGTCGGTGGCCGGGAACACATCATTGAAGAACGCACGGGTGTCGTTGCCGTAAGAGGCGAGAATGCTCGCCGGCATCACCATGCTCATGAAAATCACCAGGCTGCTGTAGGTGATCATCAAGTGAAATGGCAACACCAGCACGCCCACGGCGTTGTGCCCGTCGAGCCAGGAGCGCTGGCCTTTGCGCGGGCGGAAGGTGAAGAAGTCCTTGAAGATTTTCTTGTGGGTGATGATCCCGGTGATCAGCGCCACGAACATCACCATCGCGGCGATGGTCGACAGCCAGCGGCCCCACGGATAGGGCATTTGCAGCTGGAAGTGGAAGCGATAGAAGAATTCGCCGCCCATGCTTTCCCGGGCCTGGATCTGCTCGCCGCTGACGGGATCGATGAGTTTTTCGACGAAATTGCCGCGCTTGCCCGGGTCGACCTTGTCTTGCCACATCACCGACAGGCCCGGCTCCCGGCTGCTTGGCAAGGTGATAAACCAGCGCGCAGCATTGGGCGCCTGTTGTTGCAGATAGGTTTGGGCGGCGGCCAGGCTACGGGCGTTGTCGAGGGGATGCGCCTGCACTTCGGGCTGCATCCAATGGGTAATTTCGTCCTTGAAATAGGACAAGGTGCCCGTCAGGAAAATCGCAAACAGCAGCCAGCCAAAGATCAGCCCAGCCCAGGTGTGCAACCAGGCCATGGCCTGACGGAAGCCCTCTTTCATGTGCGTGCCATCCAGTATGTCAACCCGGCGAACGTGGCCAGCATCGCGCTGGGCAGCAACACACCGAACCAGGCACGCCAGGCGGTGCGGCAGGCAAAACACCAGATCACCGCCAGCAGATAGAACACAAACGAACTCAGCATGCCGCTGATCACTGCATCGGCGCGGCTGGTGGGCAACCAAAACGCCATGCACACGCTGGCCAGGGACGCCAGCAGGTAACCGCCGACCACAGCCGCCAGTACCCGCGAGGTCACGGCAAGACGGTAGGAAACGGGAAGTGAGGTTTTGCGTTTCATGCACAAGGCGCCAGGTTCGTCAGCGCGCAATATTAATGATAAAGGTTCTCATAAGCAAAAGAGAACGCATCACTGGCAATTGCCGAACCCGCCTACGCCCCCTACAATGCGAACAATTCTTGTTCTCTAAAGCATGCCCATGCTGCCGGAGTGTGCGCGTTGCAGCCGTCCAACACTGTCGAAGTCCTGTACCACGACCATCACCACTGGCTCACCGGCTGGTTGCGACGCAAGCTCGGCTGCCCGGAAAGCGCCGCCGACCTGGCCCAGGACACCTTCATTCGCGTGCTCAACGCACGGGAAACCCCGACGCTGATCGAACCCCGCGCCTTCCTCACCACCATCGCCAAACGTGTGCTGTTCAACCATTACCGCCGCCAGGACCTGGAGCGCGCCTACCTCGACGCCCTGGCGCAAATGCCCGAGTACGCGGCACCGTCGGAAGAAGAGCGGGCAATCATCCTGCAAACCCTGATGGAGCTGGACCAGTTGCTGGATGGCTTGGCGCCCCTGGTGAAACGCGCGTTCCTGCTGGCCCAGCTCGACGGCCTGACCTACGCGCAAATCGGCGCGGAACTGGGGATCTCCATCGCCACGGTCAAGCGCCACCTGAACAAAGCAGCGATGCGCTGCTACTTCGCCCTATGAATGTCTCAACGCAAGTCGCCGAACAAGCGGTGCACTGGCTGATGGAAATGCAGCAGGGCCCACTCAACCCGCGCAAACAGGCGGCCTGGCAACAATGGCTGGACGCCCACAGCGAACATCAGCGGGCCTGGGAGCACATCCAGCGAGTGAACCAGCGGTTGCGCGGGATGCCATCACCCCTGGCTCACGCGGCCTTGAATGCACCGAAATCCAACAGTCGCCGCCAGGCCCTGAAGCTGTTGCTGATACTCGGCGCCGGGTCGGCAGCGGCCTGGGGTTTGCGCCAGCAACATATCCTGCCGCCGTTGAGTGCCGACTACCGCAGCCCCATCGGCCAGCGGCGCACGTTCCAGCTGGCGGATGGCAGCCAGTTGCAGCTCAACACCGGCAGTGCGGTGGATGTGCATTTTGAGGGTCAGCAACGCTTGATCCGCCTGCTCGAAGGCGAAATCCAACTGACCGCCAAAACCGGCAACAGCCCGCTGCGGATCGTCACCGCCCAGGGCCTGCTCAGCGCCCAGGCGGCACGGCTGAACGTGCGGCAGTTCAATGATCACACCCAATTGGCAGTGCTCGACGGGCACGTCGACGTCATGCCCAACACCTATAGCGGTTTGCCGCTGTCCGTCGACAAGGCCCATCAGGTCAATTTCACGCGCAAAGGCTGGGACACCGCACGCCCCACCGATGCCGGCAGCGGTGCCTGGGCCGACGGTATGCTGGTGGCGGCCCACATGCGCCTGGAAGATTTCCTCGCCGAACTGAGCCGTTATCGCCGTGGCCAGCTCCATTGCGACCCGCAAGTGGCCAACCTGCTGATTTCCGGCAGCTACCCGCTGGACGACAGCGAGCGAATCCTGGACCTGCTGCAAGTCAGCCTGCCGGTCAAGGTCCGGCGATTTACCCGCTACTGGGTCACCGTCGAATCCCGCGCCTGAATTATTTTCAAAACCCGTGAGCCGTTTTCCGCACCTCGCGTGACAGAGAAGGAAAGCCACCTTGATCCTACCTTCTCAGGACCGCACTTCATGCCCCAGCAACCGACTCGCCTGACGCCCCTCGCCCGCACCCTGCGCCACTTGTTGTTGGGGGCCAGCCTCAGTTTCAGCACCCTGCCCTACGTAATGGCGGCCGATGCCAAGCCCTACCGCATCGCCCCTACGTCACTTGAAGCGGCGTTGAACCAATTTGGCCGTGAAGCCGGCGTGCTGATTTCATTTGGCTCCGATGTGACCGCCGGCGTGCAAAGCCACGGCCTGTCGGGCAACTACACCGCTGAAGAAGGCTTGAATGCGTTGCTCAAAGGCACCGGCCTGCAAGCCCGCGCCGAGGGCAACAACGCCTTCAGCCTGCAACCGGCGAATGCTCCGGCCACCCTCGAATTGGGCACCTCCAACGTGGTCGGCGACTGGCTGGGGGACGCGGCGCAAACCAACGTCTTCGAGCACCCGGGCGCCCGGGACGTGATCCGCCGCGAAGAATTCGAACGCCAGGGCGCCACCCAGGCCCGCGACGTGCTCAACCGCATTCCCGGGGTCAACGCCCCGGAAAACAACGGCACCGGCAGCCACGACATGGCGCTGAACTTCGGTATTCGCGGGCTCAACCCACGCCTGGCCTCGCGCTCCACCGTATTGATGGACGGTATCCCGGTGCCGTTTGCGCCGTATGGCCAGCCGCAGTTGTCGTTCGCGCCCATCAGCATGGGCAACATGGACGCGGTGGACGTGGTACGCGGCGGCGGCGCGGTGCGTTATGGCCCGCAGAACGTCGGCGGCATCGTCAACTTTGTCACCCGCGCGATTCCCGATGCGCCGACGGTGAAAGGCGGCCTGCAGACCGAAACCAGCCCGTCCTCCAGCCACGACGGCTTCAAGACCACCGGCAACCTGCTGGCCGGTGGCACCGCAGATAACGGCCTGGGCGGCGCGATCCTGTATTCCGGCACCCGTGGCGGTGACTGGCGCGAAAACAGCGACACCCGCATCGACGACCTGATCCTCAAGGGCAAGTACCAACTCGACGACGCCAACAGCTTCAACGCCATGGCGCAGTACTACGAAGGCAAGGCCGATATGCCCGGTGGCTTGAGCGCTGCCGCCTACAAGGCCGACCCGTACCAGTCCACCCGCCCCTACGACCAGTTCTGGGGGCGCCGCACGATGTTCAACGCCGGTTACCGCTACCAGGAAGATCGCCGGGAATTCACCGTCAACAGCTTCTTCACCACCACGCTGCGCAGCGGTTACCTGGACCAGGGCAACTTCCTCTCTCTGTCGCCTCGCGAGTACTGGGTACGCGGCCTGGAAACCCGCTTCGCCCAAGGCTTCGACCTCGGCCCCACCAGCCACGAAGTGGGCGTGGGCTACCGCTACATCAACGAAGCCGGCCACGAAATGCGCTACCGCACGCCAATTACCGCCAATCAGCAACTGCCCACCACCGACAGCCGCAACGACCGCGACACCCGGGGCAGCACCGAGGCCAATGCGTTCTTCGTCGACGACCGGATTGATATCGGCAAATGGACCATCACTCCGGGCATCCGCTACGAGATGATCGAGTCCCAGCAGACCAACAACCTCAGCAACGTCAAATACAAGGGTGACTACAACACCGCCCTGCCGGCGTTGAACGTGCTCTACCACCTGACGGACGACTGGAACCTCTACGCCAACACCGAAGGTTCGTTCGGCAGCGTGCAATACAGCCAGATGCCCAACCGCGTGACCAGCGGCGAAGTGAAGCCGGAAAAGGCCCGTACCTGGGAGCTCGGCACCCGTTACGACAACGGCACCCTGCGGGCCGAGATCGGTGCGTTCCTGATCAACTTCGACAACCAGTACGACAGCAACCAGACCAACGACACGGTGATTGCCCGTGGCGAAACCCGTCACCAGGGCATCGAGTCCAGCATCAACTATGCCCTCGACGGCTTGAGCCCGGCCCTGGCGGGTTTTGATGTGTACGCCACTTACGCCTACGTCGACGCCACCATCCGCGAAGACGGCCCGAACAAAGGCAACCGCGTGCCCTTCTCCTCCAAGCACAAAGGCACCCTGGGCGTGGGTTACACCGAAGGTCGCTGGAAGTTGAATGTGGACAGCAGCTACCAGAGCAGCCAGTTCGCCGACAACGCCAACACGGAAGCAGAAAGCGCCGACGGCAGCACCGGGCGCATCCCCGGCTACATGCTGTTCAGCAGCCGCGCGGCGTATGACTTTGGCCCGCAGCTGTCGGATTTGAACGTGGCGGTCGGTGTGAAAAACATCTTCAACAAGCAGTACTACACCCGCTCGTTTGACGATAACAACAAGGGCAAATACGTCGGCGAGCCACGCACGCTGTATGTGCAGACGTCCATCGCGTTCTGATCAGCTACCCGCCAGGCACGACGGTGTGCCGGCCACCAACGCGTCGATGGCGCACCGGGTCTTGGCCGGCATGTGCGTCGCCGTGGGCCAGATGACATGGATCGGCATCGGCTGCTCGCGGTGGTCCGGCAGTACCGCCTGCAGTTGCCCACGCAGTACGTAGTGGGCGATCAGCCAGCTGGGCAACCAGGCCAGGCCGACCCCAGCGATGGCGGCATCGGCCACGGCCTGCAGGTCATCGAGAATCAACGGCGAGTTCACCCGCTCCCGGTGCGGGGCATTGCAGCGGTAGGCAATGCCCCGGTGCCCGGCAAGGTTCGCGATGGAGTCGATCCGGGCTGTACGCTGCAAGTAAGCGGGTGACGCCGCCAGGGCGATGGCCTGTTCGCCCAGGCGCCGAGCGCTCAAGCGATCGGTGTCGGGCAATTCGCCGATGCGTACCGCCAGGTCGAAGCCTTCCTGGGCCAGGTCGATCAGTCGGTCGGAGAAGGAAATCTCGATCTCCAGTTGCGGGAAATGGTCCATCAGCCCCCACAACGCCGGCGCCGCATAATGGTGACCGAACGCCAAAGGCAGGCTGGCCCTTAACCGTCCGCGTGGCTGCTGACGGCCACTTTCCAGCACCGATTCGGCGGCTTCCAGTTCCGCCAGCGCGCGCAGGCAATGCTCGTAATAGGCCTGCCCGTCCTCAGTCAAACGCTGGCGCCGGGTGGAGCGTTGCAACAAGGACGTGCCCAACCGCGCCTCCAGGCGCGCCAGGCCTTTGCCCACCGCCGAGCGCGTGAGGTTCAGCCGCTCGGCGGCCTCCGTCAGATTGCCGCTCTCGACGATCTGCAAAAACAGTTCAACACCATCAAAACGCGGAGTGGCCATGGTCTTTTGTCGCCCCAAATTCCCTTATTGTAGGAAGAAGTATCACTAATAAAGAATCAGATTCCCGTGAAAATGACACCTTCCCCCATCGAAAGGAAGAGGCCATGTCATCCGACGCCGTTGTATCCGCCATCAATCCGCCGCGTACCGCCAGAGACGGCCTGGCGCTCACCGCCGTGTGCCTGGTGGCGCTGATGTTCGGGCTGGAGATTTCCAGCGTGCCGGTCATCCTGCCCACCCTCGAACAGCAACTGGGCACCGGCTTCCAGGACGCCCAATGGATCATGAATGCCTACACCCTGGCCTGCACCAGCGTGCTGATGGCGGCGGGCACATTGGCCGATCGCTTTGGCCGGCGGCGCATGCTGGTGCTGTGCCTGTGGGTATTCGGGCTGGCTTCGCTGGCTTGTGGGCTGGCGAACGATGCGTCCACGCTGATCGCGGCGCGTTTTGTCCAGGGCGTGGGTGGCGGGGCGATGATGATCTGCCAGTTCGCGATCCTGTCGCACCAGTTCCGCGAGCCGGCGGCGCGGGCGCGAGCCTTTGCGGTGTGGGGTGTGATCGCGGGTGTGGGCCTTGGCTTCGGGCCGATGGTGGGAGCGTTGATCCTGGCGGTCGCGGATTGGCGCTGGGTGTTCCTGGTGCATGTGCCGCTGACCTTGTTCACCTTGGTGCTGCTGCGCATCAGCGTGCAGGAGTCCCGCGACCCGGCGGCCCATCGCCTCGATATCGCCGGCATGGCCACCCTGACCCTGGCGGTGTTCGCCCTGGTTTACTTCATCACCAAGGGCACCGAGAGCGGCTTCGCCACCCCGGCGATGCTCGGTTGGGCCGGGTTGTCGATGGCCAGCCTGCTGTTATTCGTGGTTGTCGAACGGCGCAGCCCACATCCGATGTTCGATTTCTCGGTGTTTCGCATCCCGCGCTTCAACGGCGCGCTGATGGGCTCGATCGGCATGAACTTCAGTTTCTGGCCCTTCATGATCTACCTGCCGCTGTATTTCCAGGCCGGCCTGGGCTACGACACGATGCTCACCGGGCTCGCCCTGCTCGCCTATACCTTGCCCACGTTGGTGGTGCCGCCGCTGGCTGAACGCCTGGCCCTGCGCTGCGGAGCCGAACGCATCATTCCGTTGGGCCTGGGTCTGATGGGCGTGGGGTTTGTCGCCATGGCCGCGATCAACCATAGCGGCCAGCCCAGTGTGGTATTGATCCTGATCGCCTGTGGGATTGCCGGCAGCGGCTTGGCGTTTACCAACTCGCCCACCACCAACACCACCACCGGCTCAGTCTCACCCGACCGCGCGGGGATGGCCTCGGGCATCGACTTCAGTGCACGGCTGATCACACTCGCACTGAACATCGCGCTGATGGGGTTGGTGTTGATACTCGGGATCGCTCACTACCTGGTGGGCGTATTGCCCGACACCGCGCCATTGGCCACCCTCAGCCAGGACATCGCCGCCGGTAAGCTGGAAGTGTTGCCGCAGAGCCCGGTGATTGCCCAGGCCGCGCTGCGCAACGGTGCCGGTTGGGCCATGCTGTATGCGGGCTTGGGGGCGTGCGCACTGTCGGCCTTGAGCGCCTGTTTTTTCCGGCGCAGCCCGCGCTGACGCTTTAAACGAAAAACGGGCCTGCATCTGCAGGCCCGTTTTCAGTGGGGTTGAAAAAGTATCAGCTATCAGCCGTTAAGCGCAGCCTGTTCGTTTTCCAGGAATTCCTCTTCAAGCTCGGCCTCGTCGGCCTTGGTAGTGGGCAGGCTTTGACCCGCGGCGCGTGGTTTGCCGCGCAGTTTGCCGTACAGATGCTCCAGGGCATGCTCCAGCTTGGTAGCGGCGCCATCGATCGCCTGTTCCAGCGTATCGGCTTTATGGAGGACCGAAATCGGTTGATGGCCTTTTGGCCGTGCTTCCAGTCGGCAACTCAGATCGTGTGGACCGGGCTTGTCACCGTTCTCGTCCCGCAGGTAAACCTCGACGCGGGTCAGATCTTCTTCATAACGTTCGAGCGTGCTCTCAATGGTGGTACGTACCCACTCCTCCAGTCGGATGCTGCTTTCAATATGGTTATCGCTATTGACTTGGATTTGCATAGTTTTCCCTTATTTCAGCTAGCTCGCCGAAGGCCATTCCTGCTTCACCGGATGGGTGAAAACCATGACCTCCTGATTACACAATTGAGCAGACCGAGGAACATTTCAACCCCTTTGCAAAGATAAATCCCACATTACAAATTAACCCTGACTACAACCAAAAACGCTGTTAGGGTGGGGAGTTGGTTACATCTTCTTACCGCCAACTTCCTTACCGTTGCCCCTCTCCCAAGGGGTGCAATCCGCGAAAAATCTCCGCTTCCTCCACCAGCCAGTCATGCACTGCCCGCACGCCCGGATGGCTCAGCGCCCCTGGTGCGTACAGCAGCACATAACGTTTGTGATTGGGTACGGCGAGGCCGAACGGCACGATCAAGGTGCCGCGCTCCAGTTCGTCATTGAGCAAGGTTCGCCGGGCAATCGCCACGCCCATGCCGGCAATCGCCGCCTCGATGGTCAGGTGGTTGCGGTTGAAGGTATGCCCGCGCCGTACGTCGGCGGCGTCGTAGCCGATGGCATTCAAGTAGAACTCCCACTCCGCGTACTCATAACTCCCACGCCAGGCGGTAATGTCGTGCAGCAGCGGGAAATGCACTAGGTCGGCGGGGCCATGCAGCGGCGGTCGCCCGCGCAACAGGCTCGGTGCGCACACCGGGAAGATCTGCTCGTCCAGCAAGGCTGTGGATAACAATCCAGGGTAGCTGCCATCGTTCAGGTCGATGGCCAGGTCAAAGTCGCCCTCATGCAGGGCAACGCTGCTGTCTTCGGCGACCATGCGCAGCTGGATATCCGGGAACCGCTGCTGCAAACGTGGCAAGCGCGGGGTCAGCCATTTGCCGAGAAACGACGGGATCGAGCGCAAGCGCAAGGTGCCGCTGATCATCCCGGCATCCAGGCGCTGCAACTCGGCATCGATGCTGCCATAAGCCTCGCCCACGGTGATCGCCAGCCGCTGGCCTTCTGCGCTCAGCTCAACCCCGCGCGCCCGTCGATGGAACAGGCGAAAGCCCAGCCGCTCCTCCAACTGGCGTATTTGCTGGCTGACCGCGCCCGGGGTGATGTGCAGTTCCTCGGCGCAGCGGGTGAACGACAAATGCCGAGCCGCGCAGGAAAAAACGTGCAGCCAGACGTAAGTCTGGCCATGAAGCGGGCGAGCCATAGGGTTTAGTCCTGCTAAAGGGTGTCTTAGGATAATTCGTTGGTCAGTGCTGATCCAGAGGCTCAGTATCGCGCCAATTCCGCTTGTCCTACAAAAGATGGCAGCGATTCCTACTCCATTGCTTGTAAGGGTTTAGCATGGCTATCAGTGTTTTCGATCTATTCAAAGTGGGCATTGGGCCTTCCAGCTCCCATACCGTCGGCCCGATGCGGGCAGCGGCGACCTTCGTTCAGGCGCTGACCGACCAGCAATTGCTCGACGAAACCCGTCGCGTCGAAGTGCGTTTGTATGGCTCGCTGTCCGCCACCGGCGTCGGCCACGCCACCGACCGCGCCTGTGTGATGGGCCTGATGGGCGAATGGCCAGACAGCATCGACCCCACCAGCATCGGCCCACGCATCCAACAGCTGCGGGAGTCCGGTCAATTGCTGCTCGGCGGCCGCAGGCCGATTGCCTTCAACTGGCAACACGACCTCCTGCTGCTGGACGAAAGCCTGCCCTACCACCCCAACGCTATGTCCCTGCATGCCTACGGCGAAAACGGCCTGTTGAGCGAACAGACCTACTACTCGGTGGGCGGCGGTTTCATCATCGAAGCGGCGGAAGCCGAATCCGGCATTGCGCCGGCCAGCGAAGTGCAATTGCCTTACGACTTCTCCAGCGCCGTCGAACTGCTGGCCTTGTGCAACAAGCACGGACTGCGGGTTTCCGAATTGATGATGGCCAACGAACGGGCCTGGCGCAGTGACGCCGAGATCCGCAGCGGCCTGCTGCATATCTGGTCGGTGATGCGCGAATGCGTCGAACAAGGCCTGCGCCACGAAGGCATCTTGCCCGGTGGCCTGGACGTGCCACGGCGCGCCGCGAAACTGCACCGCAGCCTGTTGGAAATCGGTAAACCCAACGTCATCACGTCAACCTTGTCGGCCATGGAATGGGTCAACCTGTTCGCCCTCGCCGTCAACGAAGAAAACGCTGCCGGCGGGCGCATGGTGACGGCACCGACCAATGGCGCGGCGGGGATTATCCCGGCAGTGCTGCACTACTACATGAAGTTCAACCCGGATGCGTCCGACGATGACGTGGTGAATTTCTTCCTCGCCGCGGCCGCCGTCGGCATCCTCTGCAAGAAAAACGCCTCGATCTCCGGCGCCGAAGTCGGTTGCCAGGGCGAAGTCGGCTCGGCCTGCGCCATGGCCGCCGCGGGCCTGGCCGACATACTCGGCGCGTCTGCGGAACAACTGGAAAACGCCGCCGAAATCGGCCTGGAGCATAACCTCGGCCTGACCTGCGACCCGGTTGGCGGGCTGGTGCAGGTGCCGTGCATCGAGCGCAACGCCATCGCGGCGGTCAAGGCGATCAACGCCACGCAAATGGCCCTGCGCGGCGACGGCAAACACTTCATCTCCCTGGACCGGGTGATCCGCACCATGCGCGACACCGGCGCCGACATGCACGACAAATACAAAGAAACTTCACGGGGCGGCCTGGCCGTCAGCTGGGTGGAGTGCTGAGGAGCATTCCCTGATCGCCCCAACGTGAGCCCGCGCAAAAATAATAACGAGGCAATAACGATGACCGATGTACGTACACCTGCTGCCGAAAATCCCGCTGTAGACCTGACGCCGACCACCGTTACACAAGGCTGGAACAAACACGACACCACCTGGATGCTCGGCCTCTACGGCACCGCCATCGGTGCCGGCACCTTGTTCCTGCCGATCAACGCCGGCGTCGGCGGCTTCTGGCCGTTGATCGTGCTGGCGCTGCTGGCCTTCCCGATGACCTTCTTCGCCCACCGTGGGCTGACGCGCTTTGTGTTGTCGGGCAAATCCGGCGACATCACCGACGTGGTGGAAGAACACTTCGGCATCGGCGCCGGCAAGCTGATCACCTTGCTGTACTTCTTCGCGATCTTCCCGATTTTGCTGGTGTACAGCGTGGCGCTGACCAACACCCTGACCAGCTTTATGGAACACCAACTGCACATGGCGCCGCCGCCCCGGGCGATCTTGTCGCTGGTGCTGATCCTCGGCCTGATGGCCATCGTGCGTTGCGGCCAGGGCGTGATCGTCAAGGCCATGAGCGTGCTGGTGTACCCGTTCGTCGCCGCCCTGTTGCTGTTGGCGGTGAGCCTGATCCCCAACTGGAACGGCGCCTTCTTCGCCTCCGCCAGCGAAGGCATGCCGCTGCCGGCGTTCTTCAAGACCTTGTGGCTGGCCATCCCGGTGATGGTGTTTTCCTTCAACCACTCGCCGATCATTTCCGCCTTTGCCGTCGACCAGAAACGCGTGTACGGCCCGCAAGCCGAGCGCAAAAGCAGCGGCATCCTGGCCATGGCCCACAGCATGATGGTGCTGACGGTGATGTTCTTCTGCTTCAGCTGCGTGCTGGCCCTGTCGCCGGCTGACCTGGCCGCCGCCAAGGCGCAGAACATCTCGATCCTGTCGTACCTGGCGAACCACTTCCAGACCCCGGTCATCGCCTACGCCGCACCGCTGATCGCACTGGTGGCGATCACCAAATCCTTCCTGGGCCACTACATCGGCGCCAGCGAAGGCTTCCAGGGCCTGATCGTCAAATCCCTGCGCGGGCGCAACCGCAGCATGTCGGCCAAGTGGCTGGAGCGCTGCACCGCGCTGTTCATGGTGCTCACCTGCTGGGCCGTGGCCACCTTCAACCCGAGCATCCTCGGCATGATCGAAACCATGGGCGGGCCGATCATCGCCTGCCTGTTGTTCCTGATGCCGATGTACGCCATCCGCCGAGTGCCATCCCTGCGCCAGTACTCGGGCCAGGCGTCCAACGTGTTTGTGGTGTTGATCGGCTTGATTGCGCTGTCTGCGATCGTTTTTTCGGTCATGCCCTGAAACGGATCACCGACCTCAAAAACACCACCCACCCAATGTGGGAGCGGGCTTGCTCGCGAAAACGGCCCTTCAGCTGAGTAATCATTGGCTGACACATCGTATTCGCGAGCAAGCCCGCTCCCACAAAGGTCATTCGATGGCAGGCAGATTGCTGTACGGCACGCCCCTTGCTGTACAGCTACTGAGGAAAACGGACCTTGTGAAAACCTCAGCGAGCGAATGGCCAGTGGTCAGGAAACGCGAACTAATCCCGACACCGGTCGTCAATGACTGCATGTTCTTATCAGGCGGTAACGCACCATGGACAACCCTTTTCAGATCATCACCGACACCTTCGCCCCGAAATACCGGGTCAATTTAAGCATCCAGCGGCTGGACGGCAGCATCATGCTGACCCTGTCCGATGAAGACGGCGTCGTGGCCAAACGCATGATCAGCGCCGAACAACGCAACGACCCACAGCGCCTGAAACGCCTGGTGCAGAGTGTGCAATTCGGGATTGCGATTGAGCAGGGGCACAGCGCCATTGAGATATTGGCGGTGATGACCGACGGGGATAGCCACAAAGTGTTGCAGCGGCCGCCGGTCAACCGGCCGCCGCTGAGTGCCGGGCTTTAAAGCTCGCCTTTCTCTGTTTCAAGGCTCGCTTGCCCTTTGCGGCGCGGGCCTTCGACCTTCACCGATGGAAATGCCGACGAGGCATACCGCACCACCAGAATCGCGAACGCCAACAGCAGGATCCCGCCGCACAGGTAGATGATGCCGAGGTCGGGCGGGTTGTGGTGGGAGACGTTGGAGATCAGCAGGCGGGTCAGCGCGGTGATCGCCACGTAGATCAGGAAGCGCACCGGCATGTGGTTGGTCTTGAAGTAAATCCCGACCATCGCCCCCAGTTCCAGGTAGATGAACAGCAGCAAGATGTCATCGATCTTGATGTGCCCCGTCTCCAGCATCCCCAGAAATTCCATCACCGCGGCATAGGCGGTCACCGCACCAATGGCGAACAACGCCAGGTAGTGGAAGGTCTCGACGAACAGATTTCCCAAGGACTCGGCCAGGTGGTGCACGGTCTTGCGCAGGTTTTCAGCCCAGTTGATTTTCACGATGATGCTTCCTTAGGTCGGCTCGACCGGATAATGCGGGTTGGACGTGACGGTTTCCCTGCATGCAGAAAAAAGGCCAGGGAACAGGAAGTGAGATGGTGGCAGGGTGATATGAGGCACTTATCTTGCTACTCGATGATCGTTCCCACGCTCTGCGTGGGAATGCCGCCCCGGACGCTCCGCGTCCCATGCCCCATGGTTTCGGGTAGAGGTGACGCGGAGCGTCACGGTATGCATTCCCACGCAGAGCGTGGGAACGATCCAGGTGACCGGGTGATTCAGGTCAGGTCGGGGCGACTTGATCCAACGCTTGATCGACCAATAACCCACTCATTTCGAGCAGTTGGTGGATCGCCAGAAGCAAACTTCGCTGTGGCCCCTCGAGTTCGAAAGCCAGGCTGCTGGCCATTTCACGGGCACTGTTCAAGGTTTCGCTGGCGTTGGCGAGTAACGTTTCCGTGTCGGCATTGGGCGTAACGCTGAAAAGAATCGAGGAGGGTTCGGGAGGTGGTTCAGGTGTTTCAGGGCGCAGATAGTGATCAATTGCGCGGTTGGCGGCGGCTTGAAGACGGGTGTCAGTGTATGAATCGTAAGGGGGACTCGGGGTAAGCTTTTTCATCGAACAGTTCCTTTAAATGGAACCGCCACCGTCTGCCGCCAAGCAGATTTGGGTGGCGGATTGCACAAGGTTGGCGGACCGGTAAAGGAACAACCCGGCACCCTGAAGGGTCCCTGCGCAACCCACCGTAAAAAGGAGTCCAGGCGCAAAAACGCCTGCAATCGTGTGGGGGATGCTGTTGTGCCTTATACCGAGCCGCCAAGCCCGTCCGCTGCATTTGCAGCGCCCGAGGAAGGTAAGCGAACGGACGAAGCCGGCGCAACCCCGGCAAGTTGTCAGAAATTTCTCTTGCTGCAAACCCCCGGATTCCAACTACATTAAAAAGCCACTACCCAAAGCCCATGGATTGGCTTATGCTTTTAGCTGTATATAAATACAGTAGTCGCGAGAACGCTTGGCGACACTCGAACCAAGGGCAACTCCCTTCAATACTGCACCGATGACGAGGCCGAAAAATGGCTGTTGAAACCCTGTATCGCAGTACCCGTGACCTGGAGACTACATTCGTGGATCGCAAACTTGCCGACGCACACGACCAGATGCTTGAGCTGGCAGAGTCCCTGATGGAAGTGCTGTTGAAAAACGTCGAAGGCTTGAGCGAGAAGCAGGCTGAAGATGCCGGTATTTTCATGGCCAAGAACCGCGCGGCATTTGCGGCGGCGTTCAAGAACAATGCGAGTGCATTGGCGGAGATCGGGCAGCCAGCGGCTGAGTGATGCATTGCCTTTAGTGGCGAAAGGGCTTGCTGTGGCGAGGGAGCTTGCTCCCGCTGGAGTGCGCAGCGCTCCCAAGCTTTTGGGTCTGCTGCGCAGCCCAGCGGGAGCAAGCTCCCTCGCCACAGCAAGCTCCCTCGCCACAGGTTATGCGTTGATGCCTTTCACATGTGTTACGCCTGCCATAACGTCTTGCCGAAGAACGTCAACGTACGGTCCCACGCCAGTTGCGACCAGGCGGCATCATATTGCGTGCCGGATATACGCCCATCGCCAATCGCGGTTTCATTGGCAAACGCATGGTGTGCCAGGTAACGATGGAAAGTCGCGTCCACACCCGCCTCATGCAGTTTCGACTCCAGCTCCGCCACGGTGTCGATGTTGAAGAAAGCATCCTGTGTGCCCCAATGCCCAATCAGCGGCGCCTTGATTTTCGAGGCATCCAGGTATTCCAGCGGCGGGAAGCCGTACCACACCACGCCCGCAGCCACTTCCGGAATCGCGTTCAACGCCAGCAACGTCAACGCCCCGCCCATGCAATAACCGGTCACGCCGACTTTTTTCGAATCTGCCTGCAAGTACTGCACGGCGCCCTTGATGTCCTGGGAAACCGCATCGCCAAAATCCAGCCCATCCATCAGGTGATGGGCCTCTTCCTCTTCTACCGTCGACGCGCCGCGATAAAGGTCCGGCACCAGCACCCGGTAGCCGCACTCGGCCAGTCGATTGGCCACGCCCTTGATCTGGTCGTTGACGCCCCACCATTCCTGAATCACCACAATCGCCGGCGCGCCTTCGAGTACCGCTGGGCTGGCCAGGTAGCCGTTGACGTCCGCGCCATCCGGGCGTTTGAAGGTAATCATGCGCCCGCTGGAGCGCCCTGCTGTTTGTTTGGACATGCCAACCTCTGTCTCGGGAGTTGAGAAACCTAGCGTTCAACCACAATAGTAAAGTGCACGGCTACGTGGGTGTAACCATCTATTTCCCACGCAGGGCGAATGACAGTTACACGTCGACGGTTAAGCAGCGATTATCTTCAGCGGTACAGCAAGCGCTCCGCCAGCTCATCCGCTACCCGCGCGGGTGAGCGTTTTTCAGCCTGGGCATGGGCGAAGATTTCGGTCAGGCGCGTGCCGATATTCGACAGGTGCGCGGTGATGGTTTCCAGCTCCGCGCCGCCGTGCTTGAGGGCCACGTAGATCAGGCCGCCAGAGTTGATCACGTAGTCCGGCGCGTAAAGAATCCCACGGCCTTCCAGTTGATCGGCCACTTGCAGGTTGGTGAGTTGCGCACTGGCAGAGCCGGCCACCGCCGCGCACCGCAACTGGGCGACCGTGTAGCGGTTGAACACCGCGCCCACACCGCAGGGCGCGAGGATGTCGCACGGGGTGCTGAGCAAGGCTTCATTGGCAATCGGGTGCGCGCCCAGCTGTTCCATGGCCAGTTGCACCTTGCCGTGGTCGATGTCGCTCACCAGCAATTCAGCCCCGGCCGCGTGCAGTTGCTCGGCCAGGGCATAACCGACGTTGCCCAGGCCCTGGATTGCCACGCGTAAGCCTTCCAGGTTATCGCTGCCCAGGCGGGCCATGGCGGTGGTGCGGATGCCGGCGAACACGCCCATCGCCGCGTGGGGCGACGGATCGCCGGCCGCCGTGGTGCTGGTGACATAGCGGGTCTGCTGGGCGATGCAATCCATGTCGGCCACCGAGGTGCCGCTGTCGATGGCGGTGATGTAGCGGCCATCGAGTTGCTCGATGCAGCGGCCAAAGGCTTCAAACAGCGCGGCGCGGCTTTCCACATGGGCGGGGCGGATGATCACCGCGTTGCCGCCACCCACCGGCAAACCGGCCAGCGCGGCCTTGTAGCTCATACCCTGAGCCAGGCGCGCGGCATCCGCCACGGCACTTTCATCGTCGGGGTAAGAGAGGTAGCGGCAACCACCAAGGGCGGGGCCCAGGCGGCTGTTGTGGATGGCAATGACCGCCTTTAACCCGGTGGCAGGGTCGACACTCAGGTGCAGCGATTCAAGGCGTGTGCTGTGCATGAGCGCAAACATCGTCGGGCTCCCGAATCACTTCTTGTAGGCGCCAAGTATAGGACTGCCTGCGAAAGCCTGCTGAAGCGCGCAGGAATAAGGCCGCCGGTTTTAAAGGGTTTGCGACATAAACAAGTAGGACGCTTCTAAAGGCACTGGACGAAAGTTCACAGCAAGGCTAAAACGAGGCATCCGCCGGAGAACCCAATGAAGCCCCGCGACGCTTTTTTTGCCTGCCTGGAACGGTCACCGCCCGCGCTGTTTGAAGCCGCGCTGTGGATGGCGGCCGAACACGACCCTGCGGTAGACCCCGTCGCCATCCTGCAGGACTTCAAGGTGTTGCAGCAGTTGGTCAGCCTCAGCCTGCCGGTGCTGCCGGCGGATGAACTCGGGCAACCCTTGCTGCGGCGCATGAATGACCTGGGGTTCGCCCAGGACGACCACACCCCGCTGCGCCCCGCCGCCGCCCTGCTGGACAAGGTATTGAAGCGCAAGCGCGGGCAGCCGCTGGCCCTAGGGCTGATTGCGCTGGAGCTGGCACGACGCCTGGACATTCCGCTGGTCGGCGTCAACTTCCCGGGGCACTTCCTGTTGCGGGTGCCGGGTGCCGATCACCTGCTCGACCCGTGCGGCGGCCGACGTCTGTACCCCAACGATTGCCGCGACCTGCTGACTCGCCAGTACGGCCCCAATCTCAAGTTGCAGGCCGACCACCTGCACACTGCCGAGCCGCGTTCGATCCTGCAGCGGCTGTCACGCAATCTGCGCCAGTTGCACCTGTCCAACGACGACCACCTGGCCGCCCTGGTGGACGCCGAACGCGTGCTGGAGCTGGGCAATGCCAGCGCCGCCGACTACCTGGCCCGGGCCAGTTTGTATCAGCGTCTGGATTGCCCGAATGCCGAGCGTTTTGACCTGGAGCACGCATTGATGCTCAGCGAAGACCCGATCCAGCGTCTGCGCCTGACCGAACGGCTGGGGCATTTGCCGCCGAACTCTGTGGTGCATTGACTGGCGAGCGCACCTGGATAATCAACAACGCCGCAATCACCGCCGGAATCGCGCAGAAGAAGAAAATCTGCTGCACCGGTATGTGCATCGCCAGCAACAGGCTGCCAAACAATGGCCCCAGGATCGAACCGAACCGCCCGACGCCCAACGCCCAGCCAGTACCGGTGGTCCGTACGTGAGCCGGGTAGAAGTTACTGGCGAACGCGTTCAGGGTCAGTTGACCGCCGATGATGCAGAAGCCCGCCGCAAACACGCAGGCCACCAGATAACGCGGGTTGTCGTGATTCAGCCCTAGCAGGATGGTGCACAGCGCAGCCGCTGCCAGCACGCCGGACAACAGGCGGACTTTGCTTTTCAACCGATCGGCAAACCAGGCCATGCCGATGGCGCCCAGTGTCCCGGCGAACAGGAACATCGAGGTCACCAGGTTGGCCTCATTCAGGCCCAGGCCGCTTTCCAGCAACAGCGAAGGCAACCAGCTGATCATGAAGTACAGCAGGATCAGGCTGACAAAAAACGTCGCCCACAGCAGCAAGGTCGGGCGCGCATAACCATGGCGGAACAGCTCCACCACCGTCAGTTTGCTGCCTTGCTCCTGGCGGTTTTCTGCCTCGCTCGCCGCCGGCGGTTGCCAGCCTGGCAGCATCCGCGCGGTGACTTTTTGCAGGCGCGCGTAAGGCGGTGCGTCACGCAGCAAGCGCGGCAGCGATTCAGGGAGCATCCAGGCGAGAAACGGAAACAACAGCAACGGCGTCACACCACCGGCGAGGAACACCGCCTGCCAGCCAAAGCTGTCGATAAACCCGGCCGCGACAAAACCACCGGCCGCACCGCCGAAAGAGAAGCCACAGGCCGCCAGCGTCACCATCAACGTTCGCAAGCGTGGCGGCGAATACTCCGACATCAAGGCCATGGCGCTGGGCATTGCACCGCCCATGCCGATGCCGCAGATAAAGCGCGCGGCCATGAGGGTATTCAGGGAATTGGCGAACACCATCAGCACCGTGAGGCTGGCGTAGATCAGCACGCAGCACAGCAGGATGCGCCGTACACCGAAGCGGTCCGCCAGCGGTGTGACGGCCAGGGAACCGAGGGTCAGCCCCAGCAGGTTGGCGCTGAACACCGGGCCAAAGGCGGCCTTTTCCAGGCCCCACTCCTTGGCCAGCGCCGGGACTACATAGCCCAGGACTTGGGCGTCGTAGCCGTCGGTGACCAGCAACAATGCCAGCAACAGGAGAATCAACCACTGATAGCGCGACACCGGGCGGGCGTCGAGTGCCGCACGAAAGCTGGCAATCTGATTGTGCATCGCAAGGGACCTGTATTGTTTTTATAGTGGTGTAGATCGTTCCCACGCTCCGCGTGGGAATGAATCAGGTGACGCTCCGCGTCACGGACGCAGAGCGTCCAGGGCGGCATTCCCACGCAGAGCGTGGGAACGATCAGACTGGAGGGGTATCCGGTTGGTTGGCGGGATGAGCCGCCATGAACGCCGGATGCTGCGCCGCCAATCCCGCCACCCGCTGAATGCGCGGGTACGCCGCCAGCGACACCTTGAACCGCTCGGCCGCATACAACTGTGGGATCAAAAACGTATCCGCCATCCCCGGCTGCTCGCCAAAGCAATACCCCTGCTCACCGATCAACTGCTCCACCGCCGCCAGTCCCTGGCTGATCCAGTGCCCGATCCACTCCAGCACTTGCGCCTCATCGTGCCCCCATTGCTTGAGCAAGTTCTGGGTGCTGGAGTTGTGCAGCGGATGAATGTCGCAACCGATGATCGACGCCACGGCGCGCTCATGGGCGCGGGTTGCCAGATCCGTGGAGAGCAACGGCGCCTGTGGATAACGTTCCTCCAGGTACTCGATGATTGCCGGCGACTGGATCAACACATCCCCCTCATCAGTGCGCAAGGCCGGCACACGACCCTGCGGGTTGATCGCCAGGTACTCCGGCTGGCGGTTGGCGCCGCCCTTGGGCACCAGCAGGTTGACCGGAACGGCGGTGAAGTCCAGGCCCTTGAGGGCCAGCGCGATCCGCACCCGGTAGGACGAAGTGGAGCGGTAGTAGGTATAGAGTTCCATGCCCCTGCCCTCTTAGCGCGCCGCGACCACGGTACCCCGGCATTCGCCGAAGCCGATGGAGGCAAACCCGTCGCGGGTGCAGCGGGCACGCAGGATGATTTCGTCGCCGTCTTCGAGGAATTTACGCACTTCGCCGGAGGCCAGTTCGATCGGCTTTTTACCGCCTTCGGTGATTTCCAGCAGGCTGCCGAACTGACCCGCCTCCGGCCCCGACAAGGTGCCCGAACCGAACAGGTCACCGGCCTGCAACTGGCAGCCGTTGACGCTGTGGTGCGCAACCATTTGTGCGACGGTCCAGTACATGTGCCGGGTGTTGCTCAGGGTCAAGCGATGGGCCGGCAGGTTCTGCTCACGCATCGAGGCGGTGGTCAGCAGCACTTCCAGTTCGATATCAAAACCACCGGCCGCCTGGTCGCGCTTGTCCAGCAGGTACGGCAGGGGTTGCGGGTCGCCTTGAGGGCGCGCCGGTTGTGCCTTGCGGAAGGGTTCCAGGGCTTCAGCCGTCACCACCCACGGCGAAATGCTGGTGATAAAACTCTTCGACAGAAACGGGCCCAGTGGCTGGTATTCCCAAGCCTGGATATCCCGCGCCGACCAGTCGTTGAGCAGGCAGAACCCGGCGATGTGATCAGCGGCGTCGCCGATGGCAATCGAGTCGCCCATGGCATTGCCCTGGCCGATCCAGATGCCCAGCTCCAGCTCGTAGTCCAGGCGTGCACAAGGGCCGAAGGTCGGCTCGGTTTGACCGGCTGGCAGCGTCTGGCCTTTAGGGCGGCGCACATCGGTGCCCGACGGGCGAATGGTCGACGCACGGCCGTGATAACCGATCGGCACATATTTATAGTTGGGCAGCAGCGGGTTATCGGGACGGAACAGTTTGCCGACGTTTTGCGCGTGCTCGATGCCGACGTAGAAGTCGGTGTAATCATTGATTTTGGCCGGCAGGTGCATCTGGCAAGCGGCAGCCGGGTGCAGCGCTGATTGCAGTTTGCCTTGCAGGTCGCTGCCTTCCTCCAGCAGTTCCAGCAGGCGTTCACGCAGGGCCACACGCGGGCCACGGCCCAGTTCAAAAAACGCATTCAGTTGGCCACCAGCAGTGGCTTCAACGGCACGGCGGGCCTCGCCCTCAAAGAATTCCAAAGCAGCCTGCAGATCGAAAACATGGTCGCCGATCGCCACGCCACTGCGCGGTGCAGCGCCGTTAACGCTGAACACACCCAACGGCAGGTTTTGCAGCGGGAAATCCCGGTGACCGTTGGCGGAAGCCACCCAACTGCGGGTGAGGTTAGGCTGAGTCATGGGTTATCTCCGATTCGGGTTGAAGGTTACAGGGAGCGAGGCCCAGCAAGCGTCGTAAGCAGGTTGCAACTGTGAGCATTCCAGCGCGAATTGTGTAGGGCGCAGCACCTGGCTGGTCTCGAACATGAAGGCCATGGTGTTATCAATCTTGTGGGGCTCAAGCGTCGCGTTGATGGCCTTGGTGCAGGTCTCGCCATCCGGGCCATGGGCGCTCATGCAGCTGTGCAACGACGCGCCGCCGGGCACGAAGCCTTCAGCCTTGGCATCGTAGGCGCCCTGGATCAGGCCCATGTATTCGTTCATCAGGTTGCGGTGGAACCACGGTGGCCGGAAGGTGTTTTCGGCAACCATCCAGCGAGGCGGGAAGATCACGAAGTCGAGGTTGGCCAGGCCATGCACGCTGGTGGGCGAGGTCAATACGGTGAAGATCGACGGGTCCGGGTGATCGAAACTCACGGTGCCAATGGTGTTGAAGCGGCGCAGGTCGTATTTGTACGGCACGTTGTTGCCGTGCCACGCCACCACGTTCAGCGGCGAATGGTCCAGCTGGCAGCCCCAGAGTTCACCGAGGAATTTCTGCACCAGCGTGGTCGGTTGCTTGAGGTCTTCGTAATGGGCGACGGGGGTGAGGAAATCCCGTGGGTTGGCCAGCCCATTGCTACCAATTGGCCCAAGGTCCGGCAGGCGCAGTGGCGCGCCATGGTTTTCAGCGACGTAGCCGCGAGCTTGTGCATCCAGCAGCTCGACGCGGAATTTCAGGCCGCGGGGCAGCACGACAATTTCCAGCGGCTCCACTTCCAGCACACCCAGTTCGGTGGCGATGCGCAGGCGGCCCTGCTCGGGAACGATCAACAGTTCGCCGTCGGCGTTGAAGAACACGCGGTCCATGGAGCGATTGGCGCGGTAGTTGTAGATGCTGATGCCCGAAGGTTTTTCCGACCCGGAATTGGCGACCATGCCGACAAGCCCGTCGATGAAATCTGTCGGCTCAGCGGGAATGTCCAATGGGTTCCAACGCAGGCGATTAGGCGTCACCGCGCCCAGCGGGCCACCGGCCAATTGCCGTTCCAGCTTGACGAACGCCGGGTGGTTGGCCGACGGCTGGATGCGGTACAGCCAGGTGCGCCGGGCTTCGCTGCGGGCCATGGTGAAGGCGGTGCCGGAGAAGAGTTCGGTGTACAGCCCGTAGGGCGCTTTCTGCGGGGCGTTCTGGCCGACCGGCAGCGCGCCGGGCAAGGCTTCGCTGGCAAATTCATTGCCGAAGCCTGATTGGTATTCGAGGGTCATGGATCGTCCTCTGAGCGGAAGTTGTTTTTATCGTAACCCAGTTACGCATAACGTAATTTGATACCTGTTGACCGTCAAGCTATAAAGACGCCCATTCGTCTTTCGGATTCATGCCCTCCATGGAAAAGCCGCCCGCCCCCCGCGACACCGGTAAACAGAAAGTCCGCTCGGCTGAAGTGGGCACCGACATCCTCAAGGCCCTCGCTGAACTGTCGCCGGCTACCTCGTTGTCGCGCCTGGCCGAACATGTGCAAATGCCGGCGAGCAAGGTCCACCGCTATTTGCAGGCGCTGATCGCTTCAGGTTTTGCCGAACAGAACACCGCCACCAACCATTACGGCCTGGGCCGCGAAGCCTTGCGCGTGGGGCTGGCCGCGCTGGGCAGCATGGACGTGCTGAAAGTCGCCGCCCTGCCCCTGGCGGAACTGCGGGACGAGTTGAATGAAACCTGCTTCCTGGCCGTTTGGGGCAACCAGGGCGCGACCGTGGTGCATATCGAGCCGGCAGTGCGCGCGGTGACGGTGGTGACGCAATTGGGCTCGGTGTTGCCGCTGCTCAGTTCGTCCACCGGGCTGGTGTTCAGCGCCTTCCTGCCGTCGCGGGAAACCGTGGACTTGCGGGAGCGGGAGATTCAGGCGGGCATCGCCCATGCGTTGGTGGATGACCAGGCCTACGCCACCACCTGCGAGCAGATCCGCCAGCGTGGCCTGCACTTTGTGCACGGTTTGCTGATGCCGGGTGTGGACGCGTTATCGGCGCCGGTGTTCAACGCGGTCGGGCAAGTGGCAGCGGTATTGACCGTGGTGGGGCCGACGTCGCTGTTCCATGCCGATGAAGACGGCCCGGCGGCGAAGCGTTTGTTGGCGGCCACCCAGGCCGTGAGTTGGCGGATGGGTTATCAACCCTGACGCTTAGTATCAGGCACACAACAAAGCCCGCTCACACATTTGATCTTCGTTGTTTGAGAAATGGCGCTTCGCTTCAGGCCATCAACCCCAAGGTCTTGGCCTTGGCCACCGCCTGGGTACGCCGCTCCACCCCCAACTTGCTATGAATCCTCCGGGCATGGGTCTTCACCGTGTGCAGCGAGATAAACAACTGCCCGGCGATTTCCAGATTGGAATTGCCCTGGGCAATCAGTTGCAGCACCTCAAGCTCGCGCTGGCTCAGAGGGTTTTCCCCCGCCGTCGCCAGACACTCTTGCGGCTCCAGCCCCAGCGCACTCAACAACCCCGGCTGCCGGAGGCGCAACTCGCGAATCGCCTGTTGTACCTGGCAACGCCCTGCCAGCTCCAACCCGGCCTCCAGGGAGCGCACGGCCAACGGTCGATCGCCGACCTGCCAGGCCACTTCCCCCAACACCAAGTGCAACTCCGCCTCCAGGCACAGCATGCCGCGCTGACGGGCAGTCTCCAGTAACGCACGCAAGCGGGCGACAGGCTCTTCGGCGCGGCGCAATTTCACTTCGGCCAACACCTGCAAATACTCAAGGCGCGGGATCAGCTCCAGGGTGGCCGGCGGCGCCTGTTTGGCCTTCGGCCCCCGGTAGTGACGCAGCACACGGGTCACCGCTTCCTGGGTCAGTTCGGCGCGGCCCTGTTGCAGCCAGAAATGCCCGCTGAGCAACAGCAGCACAGCGCGGTACACGGTGTCGGGCACCTGGCGTTGCTGCATCAGGCGCTCGGCGTCCCGCAACTGGATAAACGCCTCGGCGTAATCGCCTTTGTTGGCGGCCAATAAAGCCAGACCGAGGTAGCCATAAAGCACGCGTTTGTCCTGGCTGTGCAAACACATGCCCAGGCCGGATTCGAAGCATTCGGCGGCCACGGCGTCGTGGCCCTGGCGCAGGGCCAAATGCCCCCGTCGCAACAAAATCCGCCCCACCAACGGCCCGGCCTTGAGTCGCTGTTGCACCAGCATGCGCTGCACGTTTTCCAGCAGGCTTTGGGCCCGATACGGCGCGCCGCGCTGTTCCAGCAACTGCGCATGATCCAGTTCCAGCAGCGCCTCCAGCAGCAGAGAGCCATGGGAACGCGCCAGGCACAACGCCTCGCGGTTCAGCGCCTGGGCCACGTCCAGTTCGCCACGCAGCAAGGCTTGCTGGGTCAGGCCCGACAGGCACATCAAGCGCGAGGTCCAGGCGCTCTCGGGCAAGTCTTGCAGGGCTTCAAGAAAATGCTCCCGGGCCCGTGCGGCTTCGCCGCCAAGATGCAGCAGCCAACCCCATTGCGCCTGCCAGCGAGCCAGCAGATAGCGCTGCGCATGCGCAGTCGGTTGCGGGGTGAAACGCGCCAGTTGATCGATGCACAACGCTGCCTGGTCGAAGCGCCCGGCAAACAGCAACGCCGCCGTTACCAAGCCCACCAGTTGCGCCGAACCCAGCATCAATTCATCGCCATGCTGCTCATGCAGCCGCAACAGCAGCGCGGCGTTTTGCTGGCGGAACAAATCTTCAAAACTGAAGTGCTGCAACAGGCTCACGGCCACCTCGTACTCTTCGGCCAGCAGCGCTTGCTCAAACGCGGCTTGCCAGTCCTCGGCGGCGGTAAACCATTGGCAGGCGCGACGGTGCCAGGAGCGCTTGGCCGGCCAGGGTTCGTCGCGCATGAGCTGCGCCAACGGCGGAAAGATTTGCAGCCAGTCGGTGGAGCCCTCCCAGGGTTCGATAAAGGCGCCCAACGTCTGCAAGTCACGCAGATAATCACCGAAGCCGAACAGGTGATCACACAGGCTCGGGTTGAAACGTGGCAGGTGCGCAAGCACGCGCCAGGCTTCGGCCAACTCCGGGGCCAGGCCGCTGAACAGCTCGTGCTGCAGGTAGTCGAGCAAGGTTTTGTCGGGGTGCCCGTCGCCTTCAAGCAATGCGATGCGCACGCCGGCGCACCAGCCGGCGCTGAACTTAAGCACCTTGTCGACGCAGGGCCCGGCCAAGTGCTGGATCTCGCTGTGATCAAACGCCAGCTCGGCCGCGTTGCACTCCCACAATTCATCGTCGAGTAACAGGCGTGGCCAATTGCACGCTGGCCGCCGCCGCGCACCAATCCACCAGGTTAATACGGGACTGCTGGCCGCCAGAATGCGATCGAGCAATGCATCCAGTTCAGGCGCCGGCACTCGGCAGAAGTCATCGAGAAACAGCCAGGCCGGCGCTTGCCAGCGATTGAGGGCCAGCAGCAGCGTGGGTTCGTCGACAAAATCCAGGCCGAGGCTTTGGGCCAGACGCTGACACAAATCCAAGGCCGCCCCATTGAGCGGCAACCAATACACCAGGCAATCCGCAGGCGCCTGTAATGCGCATTCGGCAAGCAAAGCGCTCTTGCCACTGCCGGCCGGGGCGCAGAGCAACTTCACCCGCGCCGAGGCGTTGAGCAAAGGCCCGGCCAAACGCGGGCGTAGCAGATGATGGGGAGACAAACGTGGCATGAATCCAGGACGATCCAGACAACGGGTCATGGCGGTCATTACTGCGTCCCTGTTTTTTATTATTAGGCGGCGTGCCCCCTACCCTAGTCCTGTGGCTGGCGGTTGTTGAGGAGTATTCAGCAGACTGATTGCCGGGCATATGTTCCAAAGGTGGAACACAGTAAATGTGGGAGCGGGCTTGCTCGCGAAGGCGGAGTGTCAGTCACCGGATTATTGACTGATACACCGCTTTCGCGAGCAAGCCCGCTCCCACAGTTTGACCGTATTTCAATCAGGTTTTAGCGCACGCCTTCAGAGCGCAAGGCTGCTGGCGTGTAATCCGCCGCCTTGGCCGCAAAGCCGAACACAAAGCTGCTCTTTTCTTCGTTCTTCATCCCCAGGGCGATGTAGCGCCCGGCGATGATGTCGTACAGGGTTTCGACGGTGTAGGCCGGCACCTGGTGGTCGTAGTAGAACTGCGCGTGACCTTCAGCGACCCGCCACAGTTGGCCACGGCCGTCGTAGTGGTCCACCAGCGCCACTTGCCAGCTGTCTTCGTCGATGTACATGTGGCGCTTGGCGTAGATGTGCCGCTCGCTCGGCTTGACGGTGCCGATCACTTCCCAGACCCGGTGCAGCTCGTAGCGGGTCAAATCCTGGTTGATGTGGCCGGCCTTGATGATGTCGTCGTACTTGAGGGTCGGCGAATCGAGCTTGTAGCTGTTGTAGGGGATGTACATCTCCTTCTTGCCCACCAGCTTCCAGTCGTAGCGGTCCGGGGCGCCGGAGAACATGTCGAAGTTATCCGAGGTGCGCAGGCCGTCGGCGGCGGTGCCCGGCCCGTCGTAGGCCACTTGCGGCGCACGGCGTACCCGGCGCTGGCCGGCGTTGTAGACCCAGGCCAGCCGCGGCTCCTTCACCTGGTCGAGGGTTTCGTGCACCAGCAGCACGTTGCCGGCCAGGCGCGCCGGGGCGGTCACCGACTGCTTGAAGAAGGTCAGCACGTTGGCGCCCTTGACCGGGTCCATGTCCGGGATCAGTTGCGGCACGGCCACTTCTTCTTCGAAGCGGATCGGTGTGTAGCTGCCGTTGGTCTGCGGCGTGGCCTGGGTGATGATGCGGCGCAGGTTGCCGCCGTGGTAACGGGTGATGTGGTTCCACAGCACTTCCACGCCGTTCTTCGGAATCGGGAAGGCGTAGTAGCGGTTGCCGGTGAAGTTCTCCAGGCCATTGCCGTCGTTGATCGCATGCACGTTCAGCGCGCTGCGCTTGATCGACTCGTAGATCTCCGGTGGCAGGTTGACCGTGCGGTGGGTCGGATACACAGGGATCTTGTAGGTTTGCGGGTAGCGCTTGAACATCGCCACCTGGCCTTCGGACAGTTTGTCCTTGTACTTGTCGACCGTGGCGGCAGTGATCACGAACAGCGGTTTCTCACTGGCAAACGGGTCGGCGAGGAAGCCTTTGCTGTCCACCGCCCCGGCGTTTTTCGGGATGCCACCGGTCCATGCCGGGATCGAACCGTCGGCGTTGCCGGCCTTCTCGGCGCCCACCGGGGTCAGGGTGGTGCCGAGCTTGGCCGCTTCTTCCGGCGACACCGCGGCCATCACGTTGGCCGCCAACAGGCTCAGGGCCAACACGCCGCATTGCAGAATCATCTTGCGCATAGTCTCTTGTCCTTACTTAAGCCAAATCAGAAGTTCACGCCAAAGCTGAGGGCGATGAAGTCGCGGTCGGTGAGGGTGTTGTAGTCACCGCCAAAAAAGTCGGTGTAGCTCAGGCTCGCGGTGTAGGTGTTGCGGTAGTCCGCATCCACGCCGACGCTGATGGCCTTGGCACCTTCGTTGAACAGGCCGTTGGGGCCATATCCGCTGACATCCTGGGACCACGACACGTTGGGCTTGAGGTTGACCCCGGCGAACACGTTGTTGTAATCGAGGATGGCCCGGGCGCGATAACCCCAGGAGTTGGCCGTGACAAAACCGTCGGTGTCGCCACCGAAGCCGTATTGGCCGTAGACCGAGTCACGGCCGTAACGCAGCTTGGATTTCGCCTCCAGCCCGCCCACATGCACGAAGGCCGCTTCGCCCACCAGGGTCAGGCGTTCGGCGCCAAGCACCTGGTCGAAGAACTGGGTCATGGTGCTCTGGATCTGGGTGATTTCCTTGCGGCGGTAGCCGGAGTTGTCGCCGCCGAACGTACTTCTGATCGGTGAGGCGGTTGGGGACAACGGCGTCACCAGGGCCAGGGTCAGGTCAGTGGTGTTCAGTTGTACCGGAGCATTGGGGCGATAACTGATCTCGCCAGTCCATGCGGTGCCGGTCGGCAAGGTGGTGGAGAAACTGGCGCCGAACAGGCGGATATTTTCCGGGTAGTCGAGGTAGTACTGGCCGTTGCCGAGCAGCGCGCTGGTGGCCACGCCGACGCCATTGCCTGGGGCAAGTGCGTTGCCGGTATTGATGATTCTGCCAAGCGTCGCCAGGTTGGTGTTTGCGGTGATGGTGCCCACCGTCGGCGTGCGGCTGTGGTAGTTCATGAAGTACAAGCCGTACTCGGTGTCATCCCCCAGCCAGCGCAAGGCTGCGCCAAACTGGCCGCCATCACGGGCTTCACGATCCGGCGCACGCTGCACCACTACGCCTTCTTTCGTGACCTGGAAGCCTTGGCCAAACGCCGCCGCCACTGGTTGCAACGGCGCAATCGCCGGGCTGCCGACGGTGTAGTTACTGTTACAGCCGTGGGCCACCACGTCGTTGCCGAAGAAAGTGCCGCAGTTGTCCACCACGGTGTTTTCCCAGTTCAGCTGGTAGAAACCTTCCACGCTGAGTTGGTTGGTGAGGCTTTGGGAAGCGAACACCATGTTGACCGGAATCAGGCCTTCCTTGATCTCGGCACCGGGCCGGCGGAACGCGGAAACGTCGATGGGGTTGATGCTGTTGATGGAATTGCCGATGAATGTACTTTCACCCCAACTGACCACCTGCTTGCCGACGCGCACGTTGCCCGGCAAATCGCCGATGGAGTAGTTGTGATAGACGAAGGCATCGAGTAACTCGTAGCCGGAAGAGCGCGCACCTTCGTCGCGGTGGTTATTGCTGATCTGCTTGAATTCGCGGTCTTCGTCCTGCAGTTCGAAGTCGTACCAGTACTTGCCGCGCACGAACACGCCGCTGTCGCCGTACTTGAGCTCCAGGTCGTGGATGCCCTTGAAGATCTTGGAGAAGGTCTCGCCCTTCTTGAAGTTCAGGCGGCCGTCATCGCCGGTGGACGCCTGGCCGGTGCCGCCGTTGGGAATACCCACCAGCTTCTTGTCGGCGTCACGCATGCCCCAGCTGGCACCGACCGACAGCGAGGAATCGAATTGCCCTTCGATCTCGCCGATGTTGAACGAAACAGCCTGCGCCTGGGCACAGCAACCCAAAGCAACCGCAGCGGCCAGCGCCTGTGGCCTGAAGATGGCGCGCATTGTTGTTCTTGTCATGCGTCTTCCCCGGTGGTGTGACAGAAGGCCCCACCCTACTGCCCGCGATCAGGAGCGATAAGCGCACCAAGGAGGTATTCGTATTGTCGCTCGAAAGGATGAAGGGGCGCTCTGGCCGAGGTATTGGCGAGGGTATGGACGAGATGGATGAAGGATTATCAGGAGGATGGATGGGACCTTCTCGCCACTGTTGCCGGTTTGGTAACAGTCCTTGTCTCGAATCGCTATTTTTCATTTTGTAACAAAAGCCTATTCTTGCTTGGCTTTCAGGGCAAACCGCCCGCTTCCAGAACCTGGAAGAACAGCAAGTTTTTATGGATTGATCAATACTTTCAATCTGTTACCGGTGTTCACTGACGTTGATTTATTGCTCCTTGATCAAACGTCTTACTTCAGCCGCTGCCTTTGCAGCGGCTTTTTTTATGCCTGAAATAAACCGGGGCGCCATGGCGCCCCGGTTGATTAAAACTTTTTCATGCAACGATCACAGGCTGTATTTCTGCAGATTGGCCATCATCTCCTTCAAGGCTTCGATGTTGTCCTTGGGGTGAACGGCCCCGTCGAAATCGCAGATTTGCTGCCAATGGGCGGCGACGTCATCCGGCGAGAAACCGGCCTCAGGGTCGAACCCAACACCCAGGCTGCGTTCCCAGCGGGTCTTGCCGATCCAGCCACCGCCCACCTCGAATAGCCCGGAGGTTTCCTGGCACGCCTCGCTGCCCAGGTACACCACCAATGGGCTGACCAGTTCCGGCTTGAGGCGTTCGAAGACTTGCGGCGGGATCAGGCCTTCGGTCATGCGTGTGCCGCCGGTGGGTGCGATGGCGTTGACCAGGATGTTGTTCTTGCGGCCTTCCAGCGCCAGGGTGCGGGTCAAGCCGTACAGGCCGAGCTTGGCCATGCCGTAGTTGGACTGGCCGAAGTTGCCGTAGATGCCTGAGGTGGAGGCGGTGAAGATCACCCGGCCGTAGGCTTGTTCGCGCAGGTGGGGCCAGGCGGCGCGGGTGACTTTGTAGGCGCCTTCGACGTGCACGCGGTAGACCAGGTCCCAGTCGCTGTCTTCCATTTTGTGGAAGGTTTTGTCCCGCAGGATGCCGGCGTTGTTGACGACGACGTCGATGCGGCCGAAGGCGTCCAGGGCGTTCTGGACGATCTTGTCACCATCGGTGACGGAGTCGTGGTTGGCTTCGGCGATACCGCCGGCCTCGCGGATTTCGGCCACGACGCGGTCGGCCGCCGAGGCGTTGGCGCCTTCGCCCTGGGTTGAGCCGCCAAGATCGTTGACCAGCACTTTGGCGCCGTGTTTGGCGAACAGCAGTGCGTGGGCGCGACCTAATCCGCCGCCGGCACCGGTGACGATCACGACCTTGTCTTGGAACTGCACAGGCTCACTCATTGGGGACTCCAGGGGCGGTTAGGGGTGGATGGGTTGAGTGTCAGGCACGGGGCTTGTGGTCACAATAAATACGGTTGGGGGTGAATGGTGCGCGATAAGGCTGGGGGATGATTGGCGGGGCCTCGGGGGTGAGTACATATCCGTTATTTAGGTAACGGCCACTTAGGGTTCCGCCCTTACGGCGGCTCACTTTTGAAAAGCGCAAAAGTAAGCAAAACGCTCTTGCCCCACCACTCGGCTCCTCGCCTAGGCTCGGAGTGCCCTCACTCCGGCTTTGGACCGTGGGCCGCCGCGATGGGCCATCCTTGGCCCAGCGCGGCTAACCCGGCGTCCTGCCGGGTTACCCACGCTCCAAAGCCTGCGTTCGGCCAGCGTGGTTTAACGGGGCGCCTAAGATCAAAATCAAAAGCAGATCAAGAGCACAGCGGCCTACCGGCCGGCTTGAGTGTTGAAGAGCAAAAGCCAAATCAAAATCTAAAGCGGGCACGGTCCAAAAAATGTGGGAGCGGGCTTGCTCGCGAAGGTCGTTAACGATGACGCGGGCATTCTGGATGATCGCGGCGCTCTCAGGTTTTTCGCGAGCAAGCCCGCTCCCACAGAAAAGCAGCTCTGTTTTCGCTCTGGATCTTGCCTCTGCTTTTAACACTCAAGCCGGCCGGGACCCCCGGTGTGCTTTTGCTTTTGATCTTGATCTGACTGCCCTAATAAGCCCGAGGCCGAACGCAGGCAGTGCGGAGCGGGTAAACCGGCAGGACGCCGGTTTAGCCGCGCCGGGCCATGGATGGCCCGTCGCGGCGGCCCGCGGAGCAATGCCGGAGTGAGGGAACGCCGAGCCTAGGCGAGGCGCCGACAGGCGGGGCAGAGCCCTTTGCTTACTTTGGGGCTTTTCCAAAGTGAGCCGCTGTAAGAGCGGAACCATAAGCCGCCGTTACCTAAATAACGGATATGTACTCAACCCAATCAAGAATAAGCCACCCGAGAAGCCCCCACCCCAAGCCCCTCCCGAAACGCCAAATAATGCTTCAACACCTGCACCGGCGCCTCAATCTGCGGATAGTGCCCAATATTCGCCAGCAACACCGTATCCGCATGCGGCACCAGTTCACGATAGCGCTGAACCATATGCCCCCCAGAAATCGGATCAACCTCCCCATCAATCACCCGCAACGGCACCTCCCCCCGCTGCATCGCTGCCACCCAGCGGTCCCGCTGCCGCCGACGCTGAGGAATATACGCAATCAACTTGTGCAAAATCCGCGGCCCATCCTGGCTCTCGATCAAGCTCCAGAAATCATCCAGCGCACTCTCACTGGGCCGGGTCGAAGGCCCAAAAATCTGCCCGAAACTGTTGGCCAGTGCATTACGCCCAAACGCCCGTCCGATCATCCACCCCAACGGGCTCAGCAACAGCTTCTGAACCAACGCCGGACGATGCGTCTCCGGAAACAACCCACCGTTGAGAAACACGCCACTGGCCATCTGAAAGCGCCCCTCGTAATGCCGCGCCAACAGCTCCTGCGCAACACTGTCACCGTAATCATGAGCCAACACATGCACCGGCTGCTGCACCCAAAGATGCTCCAGCAAAGCCTGCTGCAAATCCGCCTGCTCCAGCAGGCAATAGGTGTGATCCAGCGGCTTGGCCGAATCGCCAAACCCCAGCATGTCGCAAGCAATCACCTGATAGCGCTGGGCCAACGGCTGCCAGAGGTAATGCCAGTCCCAACTGGCGGTGGGAAAACCATGGATCAGCAGCAACGGTTCGCCCTGCCCCGCCACCCAGTACCGAATGGTGCGGCCGCGAAACTCGAAGCTCTGGGCGCGCTGGCGCCAGATGCGCAGCGGGATCTCGGCGAGTGGCATCAGCTTTTATACCCGGGGTCGAGTGCATCCAGTTTGCGCAGCAACGCCGGCCACGCCAGCGCGCCGCCCATGCCTTGGGCGCTTTTGGTGACCCCGGCGATCATCGCCCGGGCACCGGCCAATATCTGTGGTGCAATCGTGATCAATTCTGCGCCACCGTTCTGCGCCATTACCTGGATATCGCAGGTGCGCTGGAAGATGAACATCATCAGGAACGTATCGGCGATGCTCCCACCACAAGTCAGCAAACCGTGGTTGTGCAGCATCAGGAAATTGTTTTCGCCAAGGTCAGCCTGCAAACGGGCTTTTTCCTCGTGGTTCAGCGCCACCCCTTCGTAGGCGTGGTAGGCCAGGCTGGCCAGCACAAACAAGGATTGCTGGCTGATGGGCAACACGCCTTGCTTCTGCGCGGAAACGGCGATGCCGGAAGCGGTGTGGGTGTGCAGCACGCAGACCACGTCGTGGCGAACTTCGTGTACCGCGCTGTGGATGGTATAGCCCGCCGGGTTGACCTCGTACGGGCTGTCCATCAGCTTGTTGCCGGCCTGGTCGACCTTCACCAGACTCGACGCGGTGATCTCGTGGAACATCAGCCCATAAGGGTTGATCAGGAAGTCTTCGGTGCCCGGCACCTTGGCCGAGATATGGGTGAAGATCAGGTCATCCCAACCGTGCATCGCTACCAGCCGATAGCAGGCGGCGAGGTCGACGCGGGTCTGCCATTCGGCGGCGCTGACCTGATCTTTTACGCTGTGTGTCGATTGAACAGTGGCTAGGCTCACGGCAATGACCTCCTTGGCGCGTTTTCTTATTATTTTTTTGAGTGAAGGGCCAGTCTAGTCAGACGCCGAGGCTGCCGTAGTTGCATTGGCAGCCACCTTGATGACCGAGCGGGTCAGTCCTGAGAATAGTTCGAATTTGCTCAATGCGTGTCAGAGAAGCGACGCCAATAAAGGCGCGGCAAACAGGTTGAGCAACCCGGTCAGCACCATCACCAGGCCCGCCACCGAGCCCTCCTCGCCGCCCACTTCATGGGCCCGGCTGACACCCGCACCATGAGCGCCCACGCCGAACAACGCACCACGAGCCAATGGCGTGCGCAACGGCAACCACTTGAGCAGCACACCGCCGAGCATGGCGCCGAACACGCCGGTAAACATGACGAATACGGCCGTCAGTTCCGGCACGCCACCCAAGTCGGATGACACCGGCATGGCGAACGGCGTGGTGATCGAACGGGGCACCAACGACATCGTCACCGAGCTGTCGAGAGCGAGGGCCTTGGCCAGGCCATAGGAAGTGGCGATGGACGCTGCGCTGCCCGCTACCATCCCCAGCAACAACGCTGACCAATGGCGCATCAGTAGCTGGCGCTGTTGCCAGATCGGAATGGCGAACGCCACGGTCACCGGACCCAGCACCAGCATCAGCCAGTGGGTATCGGTGGAATATTCGGCATAGGCGGTTTTCATCGGAACCGCCACCGCCAGTAACAGTGCAGGCACCAGGATCAGCGGCGACAGCAGGTAACGCCCGGTGCGCCGGTAGATCCAGCGGCTGAATCCGTAGGCACCCAGGGTCAGCGCCAGCCAGAACATAGGCATCAGCTCAAGCTTCATGGCGCAACTTCCAGCGGCAGACGAATTCCACGGTAAACGCCGTCACCAGCATGACCGACAAGGTGCTGAAACCGATCACCAACAGGATCCTCCAGCCGTCGTGTTTTACCAGGCCGCCGTAGTCCAAGAGGCTCATCAACGCAGGAATGAAGAACAGCAGCATCTCCGCCATCAACACACCGGCGCCCAATTGCAAGGCTGCCGGCTTGACCAGGCCAGTGGCGAAGGTCAGCAGCAACAGGCCCAGGCCGACCACACCACCGGGAATAGGCCAGCTCAGCCAGGCCGCCAGTTGGCAGCCCAGAAAGTAAATGGCCAGCAGGATGATCAGTTCAGCCAGCAACCGACCGACGAATTTGAAGGTTAAACGTTTCATGAGCTTTGGGTCCTCCCAGGGCGCCCATTTTAAAGAGGCCCCTGGCATCCCCACAGCGAATTGTTAGACTGCAATCTATTCCAAACTGGAATCAGGCGAATGGAATTCAAACAGCTGCGCAGTTTTGTCGAAGTAATCCACCGGGGCGGTTTTACCCAAGCCGGCAAAACCCTGCACATCAGCCAGTCCGCGGTCAGCAAGCAGGTGGCACAACTGGAGCAAAGCCTGGGCACGCCGCTGCTGGATCGCCTGGGTTCGCAGATTCGTCTGACGGCGGCTGGCCAAGTGGTGTTGCAGCGGGCAGAGGCGATGCTGCGCCAGCAAGCCGAGCTGCTCAGTGAGCTGGACGACTTGAATCAACTGACCCGTGGCGAACTGCGCATGGGCTTGCCGCAGTTGGGCGGTGACACGCTGTTTGCCGGCTTGTTTGCCGAGTACCGACGGCGTTATCCGAATGTCACCATTCAGTTGCTGGAAGGCGGCAGCCGCAGTATCGAGCAGGCGATTTTGAGTGGAGAACTGGAGGTGGGCGGCAGTCTGATGCCCAACGATCCGGCATTCGCCTGGCAGGCATTCTGCGATGAGCCACTGGACGCCCTGCTGCCCATGGACCATCCGTTGGCCGATAACGCGCAGATCCGCCTGGAAGAACTGGCTGATACGCCGTTCCTGATGTACCAGCGCAGTTTTGTGTTGAACGACCGCCTGCTCCAGGCCTGTCAGCAACTGGGCTTTACCCCGAAAGAAAGCGGGCGCAGCGGCCAGGCGGATTTCCTCGCGGCCCTGGTGGCCGCCGGCCAAGGCGTGGTGTTGCTGCCCAGCGTAGTAGCCCGGGGCCTGGTGCGACCCGGGGTGGTGCGCCTGACGCTCAAGGCGCCGGAATACCTGCGCTGGGACATTGCCTTTATCTGGCGTGAGGGCGCCTATCTGTCGAAAGCCGCCCAGGCCTGGCTCGCGTTGTTGCGCGAGTTTCCGGTCAACCGCGCAGTGCAGTAACCAACTCGGCCAGCCACGGCTCGGCGTCGGCTTCCGGGGTCACACTTTCGCTGGCGTCCAGGCGCAGCATCGGCAGCACTTCGTGCACGCCCAACTCGGCAAACAGCTCGCGCATTTGCTCGCCGCCGCCGCAGAAGGTGTCGCCATAACTGGCGTCGCCCAGGCCGATCACCGCGCCCGGCAGGCCGCGCCAGGCAGCCGGCAGTTGGTCGCGAATGGTCGAATACAGCGGTTGCAGGTTATCGGGCAATTCGCCCATGCCGGTGGTGGAGGTCACGGCTAAAAAGGCCTCGGGGGCAAAACCCTGCACATCGGCCAGGGTGGCGCGCGGGTTGTGCCAGGCGTCGAAACCCGCAGCGTTGAGGAGGCTTGCAGCGTGCCGGGCGACTTCTTCAGCCGTGCCGTACACCGAGCCGGAAAGGATGGCGACTTTCATCAATCTGATCCTGTAGCTGACTAAAAGCCTGGGATATTAACAGCTAGGGCAAGTGGACAGGCTGCTGGCATGCCTTAAACTGCAAATCCCCGAGCCAAGCCCTGGACCGCTCAATGATTAACGCCAAGCTGATGCAACTGGTGATCAACGCTTCCAACGACGGCATCGTTATCGCCGAGCGCGAAGGCAAGGATATGCCACTGATTTACGTAAACCCGGCGTTCGAGCGCATGACCGGCTACACCCTCGACGAAATCCTCTATCAGGATTGCCGCTTCCTGCAAGCGGGTGACCGTGACCAGCAGGCGCTGACGGCGATTCGCGAAGCCTTGGAGAGTGGCGGCTCCTGTCGGGAAATCCTGCGCAATTTCCGCAAGGACGGCACGCATTTCTGGAACGAGCTGTCGTTATCGACGGTTTACAACCCGGCCGACAAGCAGACTTACGTTGTCGGCGTGCAGAAGGATGTGACCGTTCAGGTCAAGGCCCAGCAGCGTGTCGCGCAACTGGAAGCCCAATTGGCGGACCTCAAGGCGCAGCTTGCGGCACTCAAGACGACGAGCGGATCTAACAAAAACTAGAAAACGCGGTCTTTAGAGAGATAATGGCGTTTTAATACCTCTTCTTTGAGCAAGATCAATGCAACGCGACGCGCTTCTGACGCAGGACGAGCTGGATTTTATTCAGACCATGCACCACAACCCGCAACTCAACGTGCGGGATGCGTCGTCGAGCCTGACGGTTAACGGCGGTGCGCAGATTCGTGATTTGCTCACCCGACTGGCCGCCCATGACCATGTCACCCTCCAGGCACAATTCGATAACCAGCAAATGACCTTTCCGCTGCAATTGGTGGAAGACGAGTTTCATGCCGTGCATTTGCGCCTGGGAGTACCGAGTATTTTCGAAGACGGGCCGATGATTCGCCCGTGGCGCCTGGCGCTTGAAGAGCCGGTGCCGTTGGAAAATATCAAGGGCCAGCCGGGTGCACTCTGGGTGCATGAGGTGTCGTTCAAAGGGTTGCTGGTGGAAATTCGCGGGCGGATCAAGGCGCCAAAAACCTTTTCCCTGTGGTTCAGTCCGTCCGGGTACGAGCGCATCTCGGTGCGGGGCACCCTGGAGCGGGAAACGTCCCGAGGGTTGTTCGCCTATCGCCTAAACCAGAGTGATGTGGATGAAACCGAGCGCCTGCGCCAGTTTATCCTGCAGCAACACCGCCTGTTCCACCCCGAAGTCCACGCCTGAAGTCAGGTATCCAGGCTGCCGCGCAGAAACTGCTGCAAGCGGCGCTGCATCAATCGCCCTTCATTACCCAGGCAGCCGACGGGCGAACCCTTCAGTTGCTCCTGGGCCAATTCCGCCGCATCGCCGGCCAGCAAAAGCGGGCAGTCGATGGTCAAGGCCAGCCTCTCGAGGCGCCGGGGCAACTCGCTGGTGGGCGAGTGATTGGAGAACACCACAAGGGCTTGTGGCTTGGTTTTTTCACAGATAAGCGTCAATTCATCGATCGGTTGGCCCACGCTCAGGACCTTGACCGCCAACTCGTCGCTGCTCAGCAGCAAACCTGCGACCAACAGTTCAAGCTCTCGGCATTCTCCGGCGATCGCGGCCAGTAGTACCCGGGGCGCCGGGGAGGCGCAGCCTATTTGCAGGCGTTTCCAGGTACGGCTGCGCAAGAATCCATCAAAAAACAGCCATTCGCTGGTTTGGCCAAAGAGTCCCTGGTGACGCAGTAACTGTTGCCAGAGGGGCATCAGGATGTCCTGGAAAACCACCGCGACCGGGTAAGCCGCGAAAATCTGGCCATACAACCGGTCCAGTTGCCGGTCGTCGAAGGCACCGATGGCCGTTCGCAATTGCTGCTGCCACTGGCTCCATTCATGCTCAGCGCCTGCTGGCGTAACCGCCGCAACATCGGCTTGCTGATCATCCCGGGCGAGGATTTTCCCGACTTTGCTCACTGCCACGCCACGCTCGATCCAATCGAGAATGCGATGAACGGTCTCTATATCCGTGCGTGAATACAGGCGATGCCCGCTTTCGGTGCGAACCGGCTGGATCAGTCCATAACGACGCTCCCAGGCACGCAGGGTGACAGGGTTGATGCCTGTCAATCTGGCCACTTCACGAATCGGGAACAGCTCATCGGAATCGGCAGAGTTGCCAAGGGCGATATCGGGGCATGGAGCAGTCATTACAGACATCAGGGCACTAATATACTGTGAGGAACTTGGATCCCATTTAACGCCGATACGACTGTCCGTTTCAAGGTCTTAGGCCAGCCGACCAATGTCGCTGGTGTATTTCTTCAAAACAGGAATAATCCTTGCCTGTTTTTTCAACGTGGCTGCTTACCCCGCAGCTTCGTTCGTGCGCCACCTACCCGGTTCAGCGCACCCGATCCTTATGGAGATACACAATGTCTACCTCCCCCGTCACCCTGATGGTTGCGCGCCGCGTGGCCAAGGGTCGTTACGAAGAGTTGATGGCCTGGCTGCGCGAAGGCGAGCAATTGGCCACGGACTTTCCCGGTTACCTGGGCTCCGGCGTGCTTGCACCGCCGCCCAACGATGATGAGTTCCAGATTATTTTCCGCTTCGCCGACGAAAAAACCCTGCATGCCTGGGAGTTTTCCGCATCCCGTGGTGCATGGCTCGGGCGCGGCAGTGAGCTGTTTGCGGCGCCGTCGGAGCATCGCGTACGCGGTATCGACGGCTGGTTTGGCGCCGCCGCCGCACGTCCGCCGCGCTGGAAGCAGGCCGTGGCCATCTGGCTGGCGTTTTTCCCGGTGTCGCTGCTGTTCAACTTCGGCCTTGAGCCGCTGCTCAGCGAGTTGGGCTTGTTGAGCCGTGTGCTGGTCAGCACCCTCGCGCTGACGCCGCTGATGGTTTACTTCTTTATCCCGTTGTCGACCCACCTGCTGGCCGGCTGGCTGCATCCAGCCCCGGTTCGGGTAAAGGCCACCGAAGCCACCGTTTGAGTACAAGGGAGGCCGCGCGCTGGTATAGTTTTAACCTGCCAGCGACGCGAGCTTCCCATGTCTTCAACTCCCGCCCCGATCCTGATCACCGGTGCCGGCCAGCGTGTCGGCCTGCATTGCGCCCTGCGCCTGTTGGACGAAGGGCAGCCGGTGATTTTCAGTTACCGCAGCGAACGTCCCGGCGTGCAGACCCTGCGCGAGCGCGGTGCGATTGGCGTGTTTGCCGACTTTTCCTGCGAAGCGGGCATTCTCGCCTTCATCGACGAGCTTAAGGCACACACCCAGAGCCTGCGAGCGATCATCCACAATGCGTCGGCCTGGGAGGCGGAAACGCCCGGCGACGAGAGCCGCGCGTTTGCCGACATGTTCAGCGTGCACATGCTTGCGCCGTACCTGATCAACCTGCATTGTGCTTACCTGCTGCAACGCTCCACGCCTGCGGATATCGTGCACATCAGCGATGACGTAACCCGCAAGGGCAGCCGCCAGCACATTGCCTACTGCGCCACCAAGGCCGGGCTCGACAGCCTGACCTTATCGTTTGCCGCACAACTTGCACCAACGATCAAGGTGAACGGCATTGCCCCGGCAATGGTGATGTTCAACGAGGACGACGGCGCGGCCTACCGCGCCAAGGTCCTGGCCAAGGCGGCACTGGGCATCGAACCCGGCCCCGAGGTGATTTACCAGAGCGTGCGTTACCTGCTGGATAACCCGTATGTCACCGGTACCACCCTGACCGTCAACGGCGGGCGGCATATCAAATAAGCCGTTTGCGAGGATGTTGTATGACCTTATCCCTGCCCCACCACTACCGCGAGATCCTCAAGGGCCTGGGTGAAGACCCCGAGCGCGAAGGTTTGATCGACACGCCAAAGCGCGCTGCCAAAGCCATGCAGTATTTGTGTCATGGGTACGAGCAGAACCTGGAGGAAATCGTCAACGGTGCGCTGTTCGCTTCCGACAACGACGAGATGGTGATCCTCAAGGACATCGAGCTGTATTCGTTGTGCGAGCATCACCTGCTGCCCTTTATCGGCAAGGCCCATGTGGCCTATATTCCGACCGGCAAGGTCCTTGGCCTGTCGAAGCTGGCGCGCATCGTCGACATGTTCGCCAGGCGCCTGCAGATCCAGGAGAACCTCACACGGGAAATCGCCGACGCCATCCAGCAAGTCACCCAGGCATCCGGTGTGGCGGTGGTGATCGAAGCCAAGCACATGTGCATGATGATGCGCGGTGTCGAAAAACAGAATTCAACCATGAACACCTCGGTGATGCTCGGCGCCTTCCGCGAGTCGAACACCACGCGCATGGAGTTCCTGCAACTGATTGGACGGAGCAAGTAGCAATGCCACAACTTCAGCCAGGCATGGCGCGCATCCGGGTCAAAGACCTGTGCCTGCGCACGTTTATCGGAATCAACGAGGATGAAATCCTCAACAAGCAGGATGTGTTGATCAACCTGACCATCCTGTATGCCGCCCAGGAAGCCGTACGCGACAACGACATCGACCACGCGCTGAACTACCGCACCATCACCAAGGCGATCATCGCCCATGTGGAAGGCAACCGCTTTGCCCTGCTGGAGCGCCTGACCCAGGAGATCCTCGACCTGGTGATGAGCAATACGTCGGTGCTGTACGCCGAAGTCGAAGTCGACAAACCCCATGCGTTGCGTTTTGCCGAATCGGTGTCGATCACCCTGGCGGCCAGTCGCTAACCCTTACCTTTGCAGTGAGTACCATGAACGATCAACAACGCCTCGAACTCGAAGCCGCCGCCTTCCGCCGGCTGGTGGCCCACCTGGACAGCCGCAAGGATGTGCAGAACATCGACCTGATGAACCTCTCGGGCTTCTGCCGCAACTGCTTGTCCAAGTGGTACAAGGCCGAGGCCGACGAGCGCCAGATCGAGCTGAGCCTCGATGACGCCCGTGAAGTGGTGTACGGCATGCCGTACGCCGAGTGGAAAGCCCAATACCAGCAAGAAGCCAGTGCCGAACAGCAAGCGGCATTCGCCAAAGGAAAAGCCCATGACTGACCTGAACACCCTGCGCGCCAGCCTCACCAGCGGCGAACATGTTTTTGCCGATACCCTGGCGTTCGTTGCCGCCGGTTACGACTACCAGCCACAAGCGTTCACCAATGGCAGCGTGGAAAACGCCGCCGGGCAGAACGAAGGTTCGTGCAAGACCCTGGGCCTGGCGTTGCTGGAAGGCTTTAGCGACCAGGAAGCGCTGTTGGCGTTTGGCGAGCATTACCGTTCGGTACTGGCCACGCCTGAGGGCAGTGACCATGGCAACATTCGTGCGCTGATCGAGCATGGGTTGGCGGGTGTGAAGTTCACCGCACAGCCACTGACTCGCAAATCCTGAGTCAGGCATAGATCAAAATGTGGGAGCGGGCTTGCTCGCGAATGCGGTGTATCAGTCACCCGATGCATTGACTGACACCCTGCATTCGCGAGCAAGCCCGCTCCCACATTTGAGCTGCGGTGTTGCATAAATCGCAGACGTAAAAAAACCGGCCTCGCAGCCGGTTTTTCTGTTTCAGCGGTTTAGAACGCAGCGTCCTTCAAACCGTCGAGGTAACGCTCGGCATCCAGTGCCGCCATGCAGCCAGCGCCGGCGGAGGTGATCGCCTGGCGGTAGACGTGGTCGGCCACGTCACCGGCAGCGAAGATGCCTTCGATGTTGGTGGCCGTCGCATTGCCTTCACGGCCGCCCTGCACGATCAGGTAACCGTCTTTGGCATCCAGCACGCCTTCGAACAACGAGGTGTTCGGGGTGTGGCCGATGGCGATGAACACGCCGTCGACTTTCAGTTCGTCGAAGCTGCCGTCGTTGTTCTTCAGGCGAGCACCGGTCACGCCCATGTTGTCGCCCAGGACTTCGTCCAGGGTGGCATTGAGCTTGAGGATGATCTTGCCTTCGGCAACGCGGGCATGCAGCTTGTCGATCAGGATCTTCTCGGCGCGGAAGGTCTCGCGGCGGTGAACCAGGGTCACGGTGCTGGCGATGTTGGCCAGGTACAGCGCCTCTTCCACTGCAGTGTTGCCGCCACCGACCACAGCGACCGGCTTGTTGCGGTAGAAGAAGCCGTCACAGGTCGCACAGGCGGAAACGCCCTTGCCCATGAACGCTTCTTCCGACGGCAGGCCCAGGTAACGAGCGCTGGCGCCGGTGGCGATGATCAGCGCGTCACAGGTGTACACGCCGCTGTCGCCGGTCAGGCTGTAAGGCTTCTTGGAGAAATCGACCTTGTTGATGTGATCGAACACGATTTCGGTTTCGAAACGCTCGGCGTGTTCTTTCATGCGTTCCATCAGTACCGGGCCGGTCAGGCCGTGGACGTCGCCCGGCCAGTTGTCGACTTCGGTGGTGGTGATCAACTGACCGCCCGCTTGCATGCCGGTGATCAGCAGCGGCTTGAGGTTGGCCCGGGCAGCGTAGACGGCAGCGCTGTAACCGGCAGGGCCGGAACCGAGAATAATCACTCGCGAATGACGGGTATCAGACATGACTCACTCCTATCGACCGCCCGGACTACAGAACGGCTGGAATAAAAAAGGACCGCGAAGCACTTGGGGAAGGCTTTAACTCGCAGATCCTGAAAATAATGGGTGCAGCGTATAGAGGGAGGCAAGATTAAGGAAATACGGAATAACAATCCAGCTCATAGGTGGTCTCTATCCCGTGCCCTCTATTAATCGACACCTTTGTTACCGTTAATGTCGCGAGGCGGGCCGTGCTTTCCCGGTACTCCCAAAGCCGGTAAGGTCGGCGCGTTCGCCCCCATTGCCCGGAGTTATCCATGCCCGCCCCCGTTCTTTCAGGCCCACAATACCTGCGCGAAGGCCTCAAACTGGTACTCAGCCCCGGCTTGCGCCTGTTCGTGCTGCTGCCGCTGGCGATCAACCTGATCCTGTTCGTCGGATTGATCTACTTCGCCGGCCATCAGTTCAGCCTGTGGGTCGACACACTCATGCCGACATTGCCGAGCTGGCTGAGCTTTCTCAATTACCTGTTGTGGCCTTTATTCGTGGTGCTGGTGGTGCTGATGGTGTTTTTCACCTTCACCATGCTCGCCAACATCATCGCCGCGCCGTTCAACGGCTTCCTGTCGGAAAAGGTCGAAGTGGTGGTGCGCGGCACCGATGATTTCCCGGCGTTCAGCTGGGGCGAACTCGCGGCCATGGTCCCGCGCACCCTGGCCCGGGAAATGCGCAAACTGGGCTACTTCCTGCCCCGGGCCATTGGCCTGTTTATCCTGTCGTTTATCCCGGTGGTTAACCTGGTGGCCGCGCCGCTGTGGCTGCTGTTCGGCGTGTGGATGATGGCGATCCAGTACATCGACTACCCGGCGGACAACCACAAGCTGGGCTGGAACGAAATGCTCGCCTGGCTGCGCCAGAAGCGCTGGCAGAGCATGAGTTTTGGCGGGATCGTTTACCTGGTGCTGCTGGTGCCGGTGGTGAACCTGCTGATGATGCCGGCGGCGGTCGCTGGGGCGACGTTGTTCTGGGTGCGTGAACAGGGCGCCGAGGCCATGGCCGTTAAAAAGGCCTGAGCCGTCACAAATCCATCATCCAAAAGACACAATGACGACATGGCCCACGCCGAGACTGTGGGTCATGACGACAGCTTCGCTCCACATCACCCTGATCACCGAAACCTTCCCGCCTGAGATCAACGGGGTGGCCAATACCCTTGGCCGCCTGTGTGACGGTTTGCGCGCACGCGGGCATCAAGTTGAATTGGTTCGCCCGCGCCAAGGCAGCGACCAGAGCCGGCCCAGTGACGATGGCCTGATGCTGTGCCGCGGCTGGCCGTTGCCGGGTTATCCGGGGCTGCAATGGGGCCAGTCGTCGATGCACAAATTGCTGCGGCGCTGGACCCGCCAGCGCCCGGATGTGCTGTATATCGCCACTGAAGGGCCGCTGGGCTTGTCGGCGTTACGTGCGGCGCGGCGCCTGGGGATCAGCGTGGTGAGTGGCTTCCATACCAATTTCCAGCAGTACTCCAACCAGTACGGCCTGGGTATGTTGAGCCGGATGCTGACCCACTATCTGCGCTGGTTCCATAACCGCTCGACCTTGACCCTGGTGCCCAGTGCCAGCCAGCGCCTGGAGCTGGAGCGCCGCCATTTCGAGCGCCTGGGCATGCTCGCCCGCGGTGTCGACAGCCAGCTGTTTCATCCGGCCAAGCGCGACAATGCGCTGCGTGAAAGCTGGGCATTGAACAGTGACCAGATCGCGGTGCTGCACGTGGGCCGTCTGGCCCAGGAGAAAAACCTCGGGCTGCTCAAGCGCTGCTTTGAAACGCTGCAGGATACCTATCCACTGCGCCAGATGAAACTGATCATCGTCGGCGATGGGCCACAACGGGCGATGCTGGAAAAGGAACTGCCGGAGGCGATTTTCTGCGGCACCCTGCGCGGAGAAGAACTGGCCCGGCACTATGCGTCCGGGGATCTGTTCCTGTTTCCCAGCCTCACTGAAACCTTCGGCAACGTGGTGCTGGAAGCCATGGCTTCAGGGTTGGGTGTAGTGGCATACGACCAGGCGGCCGCAACCCAGCATATTCGCCATGGCTACAGCGGTGTGCTGGCGATGCCGGGGGATGAGGAGGCGTTTTGCGATGCCGCCAATTGGCTGCTGGAAGAGCGGGAAAGTCTAAGGCGGGTGCGGCTCAATGCCCGGCAACACGCCAGCCGTCAGGGTTGGCCAGCGATTATCGAGCAGTTTGAGCGGCAGTTACGCGGGGTATGCGAGGACGAGCAACCGGTGCCCGCCCTGTCGCCCCTTACACCAACGTCGTCAACGCCTCACGACTGAACGGCAGGATATCGCCTTCACGGCCTTCGCGAACCTTCAGTGCCCAATCCGGATCCACCAGCAGTGCGCGGCCGACGGCGACCAGGTCGAACTCGTCGTTGTTCAGGCGCTGCAGCAGGTTTTCCAGGCTGGCCGGTTGCGCGACCTTGTCGGTGTTGACCATGAACTGCAGGAACTCGCCGTCCAGGCCGACGCTGCCCACGGTGATGGTTGGCTTGCCGGTGAGCTTGCGGGTCCAGCCGGCCAGGTTCAGCTCGGAGCCTTCGAATTCCGGCTCCCAGAAACGGCGAGTGGAGCAGTGGAAAATATCCACGCCGGCGTCAGACAGCGGCTTGAGGAACTCACCCAGCGCTTCCGGGGTTTGCACCAGGCGCGCGGTGTAGTCCTGCTGCTTCCACTGGGAGAAGCGCAAGATGATCGGGAAGTCCGGGCCTACGGCGGCGCGGATGGCCTGGATCAATTCGATGGCGAAACGCGAACGGTTAGCCAGGCTGCCGCCGTATTCGTCGGTGCGCTGGTTGGTGCCTTCCCAGAAGAACTGGTCCACCAGGTAGCCATGAGCGCCGTGGATTTCCACGCCATCCATGCCGATGCTCTGGGCATCCTTGGCGGCTTGGGCGAACGCGGCGATCACGTCCTTGATGTCTTGCACGGTCATACCATGGACGACGACGTTGCCGTCCTTGAGTTTTTCAGTCGGACCATAGGCCGGCACGCTGGCATCCGGCTCGGTGCCGATGCGTCGTACGCTGCCCACATGCCACAGTTGCGGGACGATCTTGCCGCCTTCGGCGTGTACCGCGTCGACCACTTTCTTCCAGCCGGCCAGGGCCGCCTCACCGTAGAAATGCGGGACGTTCGGGTAGCCATTGGACGCCGGGTGACCGACCACGGTGCCTTCGGTGATGATCAGGCCCACACCCGCAGCGGCGCGGCGGCGGTAGTACTCGATGACTTTGGCGTTAGGCACGCCGCCTGGGGAGAACGAACGGGTCATCGGCGCCATCACTACGCGGGTCGGCAGTTGCAGTGCGCCGAGCTGGAACGGTTTGAACAAGGCTTGGACAGGCATGGGAGCACTCCATCAGAAAGGAATTTATGATGTGGATAATATGGAGTGGGCAGCGTGTTGGGTAGCACTATTGATTGGGGTGATTAAGGGGTAAAAGCGGGAGGGCATGGGGCTGCTTCGCAGCCCAGCGGGAGCAAGCTCCCTCGCCACAGCAAGCTCCCTTGCCACGGAAGCTCGCTCGATAATGCTGAAAGTATCAGCTCAAGGCTTTTTCGATCGCCTGAATAATGGAGGGGTCATCAGGCGGTGTACGCGGCGAGAAACGCGCCAGGACCCGACCATCCTTACCCAGCAGGAATTTTTCGAAGTTCCAGGTGATGTCCCCGGGAAACTCGGCGCCCTCGCCCGCCAGCAATCGATACAGCTGGTGGCGATCGTGGCCGTTCACCTCGAGCTTGCTGCCCAGAGGAAAGGTCACGCCGTAATTGAGGCTGCAGAACGCCTGGATTTCTTCTTCAGTGCCCGGCTCCTGCCCGGCAAATTGATTGCACGGCAGCCCGAGTACGGTGAAACCCTGGCTTTTGTATTGCTGATAGAGGTTTTCCAGCGCGGCGTACTGTGGTGTCAAACCACATTTGGAGGCGACGTTGACCACCAGCACGACTTGCCCCTTGAAGGGCGCCAGAGGCAGCTCCTGACCATCCAGGGCTTTGAGTTTAAGGTCGTGGAAAGCACTCATGACGAACTCCAGATATCCCATGTTCTTGTAACGGCCACTCGAGATTACAGCCGCCAAGTCGGCAAGAATAGCCGCCAAATGAAAAAGGCGCCCGAAGGCGCCTTTTTCCAACTGACAGAGCGTCGCTCAATCAATGGTGGTGACCACCTTCGCCGTGCACGTGGCCGTGAGCCACTTCTTCCTGGGAAGCGTCACGGATAGCGACGATCTTCACCTGGAAGTTCAGGCGCTGGCCTGCCAGCGGGTGGTTGCCGTCGACGGTCACGTCGTCGCCGTCCAGGTCACGGATGGTGACGATCTGCATCTGGCCGTCCGGAGCGGAAGCGTGGAACTGCATGCCCACTTCCAGCTCGTCGACGCCTTCGAACATGCTGCGGCTCAGGGTGCTGACCAGTTCGGCAGAGTATTCGCCGTAGGCATCTTCGGGTTCTACGGCAACGGTCAGTTCGTCACCGACCTCTTTGCCTTCCAGGGCCTTTTCCAGGCCCGGGATGATGTTACCTGCACCTTGCAGGTAGACCAGCGGCGCGCCGCCGGCAGAACTGTCGATGACCTCACCAGCGTCGTTGGTCAGGGTATAGTCAATGGAGACAGCCTTATTGGCGGCGATCGGCATGGGGCGAGACCTTTTGCAGAAGAATGAAGAACGGACAAGTCTAAACAAGGATTTGCCCGAAAGCGAACACAACCCGGACGGACGGGGTCGAACAACTGACCCGACGGTCGTCGGATTTCACCAGGACGAAGACCGGCACTGGGTCGTCGAGCTTTCCTGCGGCCACACCCAGCACCTGCGCCACCAGCCACCCTGGCAATCCCGGGCCTGGGTCACGGACCCGGCGCAACGCCTTGAAAAAATAGACAAGCCCTTTACGTGCGGCTGGTGTGCGCAAGGCTCAGATAAAGATAACCTTGGCGCCTGATTCCCGGTAGGCAGCCAGCCATAGGCCGCCACCGAAGCCATGCACCTCCAGAGAATTCGCATGCAGACTTTTTTTATCGCGCCCACCGATTTTGGTGTGGGTCTGACCTCCATCAGCCTTGGGCTGGTGCGTACCCTTGAACGGGCCGGGCTGAAAGTCGGCTTCTTCAAACCGATTGCCCAGCCGCACCCCGGCGACACCGGCCCCGAGCGCTCCACCGAACTGGTGGCCCGCACCCACGGCCTGAAACCACCCCAACCCTTGGGCCTGGCCCACGTGGAGCGGATGCTCGGCGACGGCCAGCTGGATGAGCTGCTGGAAGAAATCATCACCCTTTACCAGCAAGCCGCCGTGGGCAAGGACGTGTTGATCGTCGAAGGCATGGTGCCGACCCGCAGCGCCAGCTATGCGGCCCGGGTCAACCTGCACCTGGCCAAGAGCCTGGACGCCGAGGTGATCTTGGTCTCGGCTCCGGAAAACGAAGTGCTCACCGAACTCTCCGGCCGCGTGGAATTGCAGGCCCAGCTGTTCGGCGGCCCGAAAGATCCAAAAGTGTTGGGCGTGATCCTCAACAAGGTGCGCACCGACGAAAGCATGGAGGCGTTCTCGGCACGGCTCAAAGAGCATTCGCCGTTGTTGCGCAGCGGCGATTTCCGTCTGTTGGGCTGCATCCCGTACCAGCCAGAACTCAACGCCCCGCGCACCCGCGACGTGGCCGACCTGATGGGCGCGCAGATCCTCAACGCCGGTGACTACGAAACCCGGCGCATGACCAAAATCATCATCTGCGCCCGTACCATGCGTAACACCGTGGAGCTGCTCAAGCCCGGCGTGCTGGTAGTGACCCCCGGCGACCGCGACGACATCATCCTCGCCGTCAGCCTGGCCGCCATCAACGGCGTGCCGTTGGCCGGCCTGTTGCTGACCAGCGACACCCTGCCCGACCCTCGAATCATGGACCTGTGCCGGGGCGCGTTCCAGGCCGGTTTGCCGGTGTTGTCGGTGAGCACCGGCTCCTACGACACCGCCAACCAGCTCAACAGCCTGAACAAGGAAATCCCGATTGATGACCGCGAACGTGCGGAGATCATCACCGATTTCGTCGCCAGCCACCTCGACGCACGCTGGCTGCACCAACGCTGCGGCACGCCGCGGGAGATGCGCTTGTCGCCCGCTGTATTCCGTTATCAACTGATCCAGCGCGCCCAGGCCGCCAACAAGCGCATCGTTTTGCCGGAAGGCAGCGAGCCGCTGACCGTACAGGCTGCCGCCATCTGCCAGGCGCGCGGGATTGCCCGTTGCGTACTGCTGGCCAAGCCGGCGGACGTGGAAGCGGTGGCCCGCGCCCATGGGATCGAGCTGCCCGAAGGCCTGGAGATTCTCGACCCCGACCTGATTCGCCAGCGCTACGTGGAGCCAATGGTGGCCCTGCGCAAAACCAAAAGCCTCAACGCACCAATGGCCGAGCAGCAGCTGGAAGACACCGTGGTGATCGCCACCATGATGCTCGCCCTGGATGAAGTCGACGGCCTGGTCTCCGGCGTCATCCACTCCACTGCCAATACCATTCGCCCGGCCTTGCAACTGATCAAGACCGCGCCGGGGTGCACCCTGGTCTCGTCGGTGTTCTTCATGCTGTTCCCCGAGCAAGTGCTGGTGTACGGCGACTGCGTGATGAACCCGCACCCAAGCGCCGCCGAACTGGCGGAAATCGCCCTGCAAAGCGCCGACTCGGCTGCCGCATTCGGGATCACGCCACGGGTGGCGATGATCAGTTATTCCAGTGGTGATTCCGCCACGGGCGAAGAAGTCGAGAAAGTCCGCGAAGCCACCCTGCTGGCCCACGAAGCCCAAAGCTCACTGCTGATCGACGGCCCGTTGCAGTACGACGCCGCGGCCAACGAAACCGTGGCCCGGCAACTGGCGCCCAACAGCCTGGTGGCGGGCAAGGCCACGGTGTTCGTGTTCCCCGACCTGAACACCGGCAACACCACCCACAAGGCCGTGCAACGCAGCGCCGATTGCGTGAGCCTGGGGCCTATGCTGCAAGGCCTGCGCAAACCGGTGAACGACCTGCCCCGTGGGGCGCAGGTGGACGACATCGTGTACACCATCGCATTGACCGCGATTCAAGCCGCCAACCGACCTATGGATGTCTAAATGCTGGATTTTCTACCTGCCGCCGTGCGCGGGGTGATCGCCTCGCTGTTGCTGGCGTTGAACACGATCCTGCTGTGCTCGTTCCTGTTTATCGTGGCGCTGTTCAAGGCGTTGCCGTTTGCCAAGCGCTTCAGTGAATGGCTGATGAACCAGACTCACGAGGCCTGGATCAGCAACAACAAAGCCTGGATGAACCTGGTGTGTCGCACCCGCTGGCACTTGAAGGGCCTGGAAGGCCTCGACTATGAACACTCGTACCTGGTGACCAGTAACCACCAGAGCTGGGTCGATATCATGGTGCTGCAATACGTGCTCAACCGGCGTATTCGCCCGCTGAAGTTCTTCCTCAAGCAAGAGCTGATCTGGGTCCCGGTGATCGGCCTGGCGTGGTGGACACTGGGCTTCCCGTTCATGAAGCGCTACACCAAGGCGTACCTGGAAAAACACCCGGAGAAGAAAGGCAAGGACCTGGAAACCACCCGCAAGACCTGCGCGAAGTTTCGCCACAACCCGGTGGGCATTTTCAACTTTGCCGAAGGCACACGGTTTACCCCCGGCAAGCATGCGCAGCAGAAATCACCGTTTCGTTATCTGCTCAAGCCCAAGGCCGGTGGTATCGCGTTTGTGCTGGATGCCATGGGTGAACAGCTGAAGTCGCTGGTGAACGTGACCATTCACTATCCGGGTGGACGCCCCGGTTATTGGGACTTGCTGTGCGGGAATGTGAAGGACGTGGTCGTGCAGTTTGAAGAGGTGCAGATTCCGGCCGAGTTTATCGGCAAGAATTATGAGCAGGATGGGGAGTATCGGTTGGCGTTCCAGGGGTGGATCAACCGGCTGTGGGAAGAGAAGGATGTGTTGCTCGCCAAATTGCACACAGATTATCCCGCCAGTCACTGATCAAAATGTGGGAGCGGGCTTGCTCGCGAATGCGGTGTGCCAGCCGATACATGTGGCGGCTGACACTCTGCTTTCGCGAGCAAGCCCGCTCCCACATTTGACCGAGTTGTCTCCAAGGCTCCATAAAAAAGCCCGCCAACATGGCGGGCTATTCGTGCGCGTGACGCTTAGATCGCGCCGCGCTGGCGCAGCAGTTCCAGCACTTGCTTGACGCTGTCTTCCAGCGACAGTGCCTGGGTGTCGATCACCAGGTCGGCGTTCAACGGCACGTCATACGGGAACGACTCACCCGGGATGTTATCCCCGCCCGCCGCGTACAGGCCTTGCGGATCCCGCTCGGCACACACCAGCGGCGAAGCCTGCACGTACACGGTCAGCAAACGATCAGCGCCGATCAGCGCCTTGGCCTGTTCACGCCCTTCGGCATCCGGGGCAACAAACGCCGCCAGGGTCAGCAAGCCGGCTTCGTTGAACTGACGCGCCACATGCGCGGCACGGCGCCAGTTCTCGGTACGCCCGGCACGGTCCTGGGGCAGGCCCTTGTTCAGGTCGTGACGCAGGTTCTGGCCGTCCAGCACAAACACCGCACGGCCCATGTCGAACAGCTTGCGTTCAACCGCGTAGGCCAGGGTGCTTTTGCCGGCGCCCGACAAGCCGCTGAACAGCACGGTCGCCGGTTGCTGACCGAAGCGCTGGGCGCGCTCCTCGGTGGCCACGTGGGCCAACTTGCCATGCTGCGCCGCGCTGCCTTGAGTCACCGGCGGCGCGATGATCATGCCCGCGGCCACGGTGCCGTTGGTCAAGCGATCGATGACGATAAACGAGCCGGTGGTGCGGTTGCTCGCGTAACCGTCCAGGGCGATGACCGTGTCGAGGCTGACCTTGACCCGACCGATCTCGTTCAACTGCAAGGCGCTCGCCGGGCCTTCTTCCAGGGTGTTCACATCCACGCGATGCACGATGCTGGTGATGGAACCCGGCACGTAGCTGGTGGCGCGCTTGATGTCGTATTTCTTGCCCGGCAGCATCGGCTCTTCAGCCATCCACACCAGCATGGCGTCGAAGGCGTCGGTCACTTGCGGCACGTTGTCGGCATGCACCAACAGGTCGCCACGGGAGATGTCGATCTCGTCTTCCATGGTCAGGGTCACGGCCTGGCCTGGGCCGGCGTTTTCCAGTTCACCTTCAAAGGTGACGATGGATTTCACGCGGCTGCTCTTGCCCGACGGCAGCACCACGACTTCGTCGCCCTTGTGCACGATGCCGCTGGCCAGGGTGCCGGCGAAACCACGGAAGTTCAGGTTCGGACGGTTGACGTACTGAACCGGGAAACGCAGGTCGGTGTAGTTGCGGTCGTTGGCGATCTCGACGGTTTCGAGAATCTCCATCAGCGACTGACCGGTGTACCAGGGCGAGCGCTCGCTCTTGTTCACCACGTTGTCGCCCTTGAGGGCCGACATCGGCACGAAGGCCAGGGTGCTCGGCTTGAACGCGATACCGTCGGCGAACTTCAGGTAATCGGCCTTGATCGACTCGAATACGCTTTGGTCAAAGCCATTGATGTCCATCTTGTTGACGGCCACCACGATGTGCTTGATGCCCAGCAACGAGGCGATAAAGCTGTGGCGACGGGTCTGGGTCTGCACGCCGTAGCGGGCGTCGATCAGGATGATCGCCAGGTCACAGGTGGAGGCACCGGTGGCCATGTTGCGGGTGTATTGCTCATGGCCGGGGGTGTCGGCGATGATGAATTTGCGCTTGGCGGTGGAGAAGTAGCGGTAGGCAACATCAATGGTGATGCCCTGCTCACGCTCGGCCTGCAGGCCGTCGACCAGCAAGGCCAGGTCGATGTCATCGCCGGTGGTGCCGGACTTTTTCGAATCGCGGGTGATGGCTTCCAGGTGATCTTCGTAGATCATCTTGGAGTCGTGCAGCAGGCGCCCGATCAGGGTGCTCTTGCCGTCGTCGACGTTGCCACAGGTCAGGAAGCGCAACATTTCCTTGCGCTCGTGCTGGCCCAGGTAGGCGAGGATGTCCTCGCTGATCAAATCAGATTGATGCGACATGACAGCCCCTTAGAAATAGCCTTGACGTTTTTTATCTTCCATCGAGCCTGCACCATCGTGGTCGATGACACGGCCCTGGCGCTCGGAAGTTCGCGTCAGGAGCATTTCCTGAATGATGTCCGTCAGCGTCTCGGCTTCGGACTCCACCGCGCCCGTCAACGGGTAGCAGCCAAGGGTACGGAAACGTACTTTCTTTTTGACGATTCGGGCTTTGTCTTCGTCGGACAGGTGCTCGAGGATGCGGTCGTCGTCGATCATGATCAACGTGCCGTTCTTCTCGATCACTTCGCGTTCGGCGGCGAAGTACAGCGGCACGATCGGGATGCCTTCCAGGTAGATGTACTGCCAGATGTCCAACTCGGTCCAGTTGGACAGCGGGAACACGCGGATCGACTCGCCCTTGTTGACGTTGCCGTTGTAGACGTTCCACAACTCCGGGCGCTGGTTTTTCGGGTCCCAACGGTGCTTGCTGTCGCGGAACGAGTACACGCGCTCTTTGGCGCGGGATTTCTCTTCATCGCGACGGGCACCGCCGAATGCAGCGTCGAAACCATATTTGTCGAGCGCCTGTTTCAGGCCTTCTGTCTTCATGATGTCGGTGTGCTTGGCGCTGCCGTGGGTGAACGGGTTGATGCCCTGTGCCACGCCGTCCGGGTTGACGTGAGTGATCAACTCAAGACCAAGCTCTTCGACCATCTTGTCGCGGAACTTGTACATCTCCTGGAATTTCCAGCGGGTGTCGACATGCATCACCGGAAACGGCAACTTGCCCGGGAAAAAGGCCTTGCGTGCCAGGTGCAGCATCACGGCGGAGTCTTTACCGATCGAGTAGAGCATCACCGGGTTATCGAACTCGGCGGCGACCTCGCGGATGATATGGATGCTTTCCGCCTCCAGCTGTTTCAGATGCGTCAGTTTGTCGACCATGGCTACTCACGGAAAAACGATCTTATGGACGGCCAGCGGGCCGTGTTCGAGCGGGGCATGCTAGCACAGCACCTGATTCTATTGAGGGGGCTGGCTAGATCGAAACGGTATATCAATATACCGCCGGGTTTGGCTCGACTCGATCAAATGTGGGAGCGGGCTTGCTCGCGAATGCGTTGTGTCAGTCAATGCATATGGCGACTGATGCACCGCATTCGCGAGCAAGCCCGCTCCCACATGTGTCCGGTGGTGTTCGTTAGATCGGGTTTGGGCAATCGATGAAGAGATGTTCGAGGGCGAAGCGTCTCGCCAGGTAATCACCCAACGCCTGCACACCATACCGCTCAGTAGCGTGATGCCCGGCCGCGATGAAACTGATGTCGTTTTCCCGGGCGCTGTGGAACGTCTGCTCCGAGGCTTCGCCGCTCAGGTACAGGTCGACCCCGGCCAGCACCGCCTGGTCGATGTAGCCCTGGCCACCCCCGGTGCACCAGCCCACGCGGCGGATCATCTCGCTGCCTTCGATCAGCAGCGGCTCGCGGCCCATGGCTTCCTGCACGCGGCGGGCGAAGTCGCGGGGCGACACCGGTTCGGCCAGGGAGCCCACCAGGCCGACGACCTTGAGGTTGTCCGGGTCCAGCGGGCCTTCGACGGTGATGTCCAGTTGCCGGGCCAGTTGCACGTTGTTGCCGACTTCAGGGTGCAGGTCCAGGGGCAAGTGGTAGGCCAGCAGGCTGATGTCGTGCTTGAGCAGGGTTTTCAGGCGGCGCTGCTTCATGCCGGTGATGCACGGGCTTTCGCCTTTCCAGAAATAACCGTGGTGCACCAGCACCAGGTCGGCCTGGGCTTCGACGGCCGCGTCCAGCAATGCCTGGCTGGCGGTCACGCCGCTGACGATGCGCAGCACCTGCGGGCGACCCTCGACTTGCAGGCCGTTGGGGCAGTAATCGGCGATTTTTGCACTATTAAGGTAGCGGTCCGCTTCCTCGACTAAGGTGCTCAGGGCGACGGCCATAAAAGACTCCTAAATATCCCGTTCAGAGGCGCTCACGGCCTCGTATAATGCGCGACATTATGGGCGCTCTCCCGCCCCCTGCAACCCGTCAGGATTTTTCTTAATGCTCAAGGCACTGCGTTTTTTTGGATGGCCATTGTTGGCTGGCGTGCTGATCGCGATGCTGATTATTCAGCGTTATCCACAACTGGTCGGCCTGCCGACCCTCGATGTCAACCTGCAACAGGCACCGCAAACCAGCGCGGTGGTACAAGGCCCGGTGACTTACGCCGATGCGGTGGTGATCGCCGCGCCTGCGGTGGTGAACCTGTACACCACCAAGGTCATCAACAAACCGGCGCATCCGCTGTTTGAAGACCCGCAGTTCCGGCGCTTTTTCGGCGACAACTCGCCCAAGCAGCGACGGATGGAATCCAGCCTCGGCTCCGGCGTGATCATGAGCCCGGAAGGCTACATCCTCACCAATAACCACGTGACCACCGGCGCCGACCAGATTGTCGTGGCCCTGCGTGATGGCCGGGAAACCCTGGCCCGGGTGGTCGGCAGCGACCCGGAAACTGACCTTGCGGTGCTGAAAATCGATCTGAAAAACCTGCCTTCGATCACCATCGGCCGCTCCGAAGGCTTGCGCGTAGGTGACGTGGCGCTGGCCATCGGCAACCCGTTCGGGGTGGGCCAGACCGTGACCATGGGCATCATCAGCGCCACCGGGCGTAACCAGTTGGGCCTCAACAGCTACGAAGACTTTATCCAGACCGACGCGGCGATCAACCCGGGCAACTCCGGCGGCGCGCTGGTGGATGCCAACGGCAACCTGACCGGCATCAACACCGCGATCTTCTCCAAGTCCGGCGGCTCCCAGGGCATCGGCTTCGCCATCCCGGTCAAACTCGCCACGGAAGTGATGAAGTCGATCATCGAGCATGGCCAGGTGATTCGTGGCTGGCTGGGGATTGAAGTACAACCGCTGACCAAGGAACTGGCCGAGTCGTTTGGCCTGACCGGGCGCCCAGGCATCGTGGTCGCCGGGATCTTCCGCGACGGCCCGGCGCAGAAAGCCGGCCTGCAACTGGGTGATGTGATCCTCAGCATCGACGGCGAACCGGCCGGTGATGGCCGCAAGTCGATGAACCAGGTGGCGCGGATCAAGCCGACCGACAAGGTGGCGATCCAGGTGATGCGCAATGGCAAGGAAATCAAGCTGTCGGCAGAAATCGGCCTGCGTCCGCCGCCGGCGCCGGTGAAAGAAGAGGAATAATCTCTGAAGGAGCCCGTTTCAGGGCTCCTGTTACCTAATGTTTCAGAAGAAAATTACCTTCAATAGAGATGTTATATTGTTTCAATATCGCTATTGGAACGCTCTATCATGCCGTCTCGAAGATTTGCCCCACTGGCGGGAATCGCCCTGGGTTTGCTGGTGGACCCCGCCTACGCCGAAGACACTGCCACCCTTGAACTGGAGGCCACCCGCATCACCAGCGAGGCGTACGAATCAGCCACTGGCCCGGTCAAGGGCTATCGCGCCACCCGCTCCGCAACCGCCACCAAAACCGACACCGCCCTGCGAGACATCCCACAATCCATCAGCGTGATTCCTGCCTCGGTGCTCAAGGACCTGGGCAGTACCAGCGTCGAGCGCGCCCTGGAATTTGCCGGCGGCGTATCCAGACAGAACAACTTCGGCGGCCTGACGCTCTACGAATACAGCGTCCGCGGCTTCACCACGTCAGAGTTTTACGTGGACGGTTTCAGCGCCAACCGCGGTTACCCGAGCACGCCGGATGCCGCCAATATCGAACGCATCGAAGTGCTCAAGGGCCCCGCCGCCAGCCTGTATGGCCGTGGCGACCCGGGCGGCACGGTGAATATCGTCAGCAAGAAGCCGCAACCCGAGGCCTTCACCACCGTGCAGACCAGTGCCGGCAGTTGGGACCGCTATCGCACCGCACTGGACGTGAACACGCCGCTCGACAGCGACGGTAGCGTGTTGTCACGGGTCAACCTGGCGGTGGAAGACAACCACAGCTTCCGTGACCACGTGGAGGCCAAACGGGTCTTCGTCGCACCCTCCATCAGTTGGCAACTGGACCCGGACACCCGCCTGCTGGTGGAAAGCGAATTCGTGCGCCACCGCTCCACCTTCGACCGTGGCATCGTCGCGCCCAACAATCGCTGGAGCGGCGTTTCCCGCTCGACCTTCCTCGGCGAGCCCAACGACGGCGATATCCGTAACCACAACAACCGCCTGCAAGCCACCCTCGAACACTACCTCAACGATGCCTGGCAACTGCGCCTGGCCAGCCACTACAAACAGGGCAGCCTGTGGGGCGATGCCTCGGAAAACCGCCCACTGGATGCCGACGGCCACACCCTCAACCGTCGCTACCGCGAACGCTCCACTGGTTGGCACGACAGCATCACCCAACTCGAGCTACGTGGCCGGTTCGACATCGGCAGCTGGCAGCACGAGTTGCTGATGGGTACCGAATACGAGGACTACCGCAAGAAAGAACGAGTGACGGCGATTGCTGGCGGCGACTACGCCATCGACATCTACAACCCGGTCTACGGCCAGCCAAAGCCCAATGGCAAGCGCTCGGGCACCGACTTTTTCGAACAGGTGAAGAGCCAGGCGCTGAACCTGCAGGATCAGATCATCTTCACCGACCGCCTGCGCGGGATGATCGGCGCGCGCTTCGAACACGTCGAACAACACACCGACGACTTCGCCCGCAACCACGCCAAAAGCCAGCAGACTCATGACACCCTGACCCAACGCGCCGGCCTGCTCTATCAGTTGACGCCCGAAGTGGGCCTGTTCGCCAACGCCTCCACCTCGTTCAAACCCAACAATGGCCTGGACGCCGGCGGCAAATCCTTCAAGCCGGAGGAAGGCGTGGGTTATGAAATCGGGATCAAGAGTGAGCTGTTCGACGACCGCCTGAGTACCACCCTCGCCGCCTTTCATATCGAGAAGGAAAATGTCTTGACCCTGGACCCGGCCACCGACACTCAGCGGGCCATGGGCAAAGCCCGCAGCCAGGGTTTCGACCTGCAACTGACCGGGCAAGTGACTGACGCGGTAAGGGTGATCGGCGCCTTTGCCTACATCGACGCCAAAGTGACTGAAGGTGACACAGTGATCCCTACGGGCAGCCGGATTCTCGGCGTGGCCAAACGGAGCGGCAGCGTGCTTGGGGTGTATGAATTCCAGGACGGCCTGCTGCGTGGCTCCGACCTCGGCGCGGCCTTTACCTACGTTGGCGACCGCTCCGGCGAAGCCGGCAAAAGCTTTGAATTACCGGCCTACCACACCGTCGATTTGCTGGCCCATTACAAGGCCAGCGACAACGTCACCGTGGGCCTGAACCTCAACAACCTGTTCGATGAAAAGTACTACGAGCGCTCCTACAGCAATTACTGGGTCAACCCCGGCGAGCCGCGCAATTTCACCGTCAGCCTGACACTCAACCTGTAAAAGGACGTCTCCATGCAAGCCTTCAAATCCCTGGCCGTGCTCGGCCTGCTGTTTGCCACCCAAGTCTCTGCCCACGGGCTGTGGACCGAACAACGGCGCGGCAATATCGAAGTGATCTACGGCCACGGCGCCGAAGACAACTCGTTCAAGGCCCAGAAAATCAGCGGCGCCTGGGCCTATGACGCCAGCGGCAAAATGATCCCGGTGACCGTGGAACGCCTGCCCGACCATGCACGCCTGAAGCCGCTCAAATCGCCGGCTGTTCTGGCCGTGGCACTGGATAACGGGATGTGGTCGCAGACGGCTGACAAGAAATGGATCAACGAGGGCCGCAGCAAAGTGCCGGGGGCGATTGAGTCGACCCAAACCTTCAAGTACAGCCTGGCGATCTACCAGCCGGGTGCTAAGTTGCCGAAGCTGGATCAGATCAAACTGCTGATATTGCCGGAAATTGACCCGCTGACCGTAGGACCGGGCAAATCACTGCCCGTACGGGTGCTTCTGGATGGCAGGCCAGCAGCAGGAATCAAGCTGATCGGGGACTATCGCAATGCACCGAGCACCTTGAGCACCGAGACCGATAAAGACGGTCGCGCCCAGGTGCTGGTGAGGAACGAAGGATTGAATGTGATTGCGGCGCAGGTGGAGATCCCGCTTAAAGACAATGCTGATGTAGCGACTCGCGGACTGTTCAGTTCCCTGACTTTCCTGGGCGAGCCGCATCACGAATAACCCCGAAAATTTAGGGTGGGCACAGTCAATGTGGGAGCGGGCTTGCTCGCGAAGGCGGTGTATCAGTCGCCATCTTCATTAACTGACCCACCGTATTCGCGGGCAAGCCCGCTCCCACATTTAGTCCTCACTCGGCTTGATTACAGTGCAACCGGCGCTCTTTCACACAGGGTATTGAGCGCCACCGCCCACTGCGGGTCATCGTTCAGGCAAGGCACCAACACCAGCTCCTCGCCCCCCGCTTCGCGGAATTGCTCCAGGCCGCGATCACCAATCTCCTCCAGTGTCTCGATGCAGTCCGCGACAAACGCCGGGCACATCACCAGCAACTTCTTCACCCCTTGCTGAGCCAACGCTTCAAGGCGGGCCTCGGTGTAGGGTTCGATCCACTTGGCCCGGCCCAGCCGCGACTGGAACGCCACCGACCATTTGCCCTCCGGCAAGCCAAGGCGCTCCGCGAAGTCCCGCGCAACACTGAAGCACTGCGCGCGATAGCACGTGGCAAGCACCTCGGGTGAGGCGTTCTGGCAGCAGTTGGCGTCCTTGAAACAGTGCTGCCCGGTAGGGTCGAGCTTTTTCAGGTGGCGCTCGGGCAACCCATGAAAGCTCAGCAGGAGGTGATCGAAATCCTGCTCCACATAGGCTCTGGCGCTGTTGGCCAAGGCGTCGAGGTACTCCGGTTCATCGTAGAACGGCTGCAGAATCGAAAACGCGATCGCCAGCTTTTTGTCCCGCACCACGCGCCGAGCCTCTTCAATTACCGTGGTCACGGTGCTGTCGGCAAACTGCGGGTACAACGGCGCCAGGGTCACTTTCTTGATGCCTTGGGACGCCAGCCGAGTCAGTACGCTTTCAATCGACGGCTCGCCGTAGCGCATTGCCAATTCCACCGGCCCCTGGGTCCACTGTGCGGTCATCTGTTGTTGCAAGCGACGGCTAAGGACTACCAGCGGCGAGCCTTCGTCCCACCAGATCGAGGCGTAGGCATGGGCCGATTGCTCCGGGCGCTTGATCAGGATCAGCGACACCAGCAAACGCCGAACCGGCCACGGCAGGTCGATGACGTAAGGGTCCATCAGGAATTGATTAAGGTAGCTGCGCACATCCGCCACCGAAGTGGACGCCGGTGAACCCAGGTTGACCAGTAACAACGCGTGATCCGTCATGCAACATCCTATTTCTAGAGGCGGCTGGACAAGTCGTCCAGGGCCGCGTGCAACTCAGTGAACTGGAAAATGAACCCAGCGGCCAACAGCCGCTGCGGCAACGCCCGCTGGCCACCCAGCAACAACCCGGACAACTCGCCCAGGCCAATGCGCAAGGCAAACGCCGGCATGGGCATGAACGCCGGGCGGTGCAGCACCTTGCCCAAAGTCTTGGCGAATTCGAGGTTGCGCACCGGGTGTGGCGCGCAGGCATTATAAGGACCGCGGGCATCGCTCTTGTGCAGAAGAAAATCAATCAGGGCGATTTGATCCTTTATATGGACCCACGGCATCCACTGCCGACCATTGCCGATAGGCCCGCCCAGCGCCAGTTTGAACGGCAGTAACAGCCGCGACAAAAAGCCGCCCTCGGCCGCCAGCACCAGCCCTGTACGTACCAGCACCACGCGGATGCCAAATGCTTCGGCGCGCTGGGCGGTTTCTTCCCAGGCAATAGAGAGCTGGCTGCCGAAATCGTCCTGTACCGGGCCGCTGTCTTCGGTCAGCTCACGCTCGCCGCCGTCGCCGTACCAGCCCACCGCAGAACCGGAAATCAACACCGCCGGTTTTTGCTCAAGGCCCTCAAGCCACGCCAGCAAGGTCTCGGTCAGGCCGATGCGGCTGCTCCATAGCAGCGCCTTGCGTTTATGCGTCCAGGGCCGGTCGGCAATCGGTGCGCCGGCCAGGTTGATCACCGCGTCCACCGGCTCGTTTATGTCTTGCAGGCGAGCAATGCCGCGCACTGGGGCGCCACACAATTTGGCCACTTGTTCGGGATGGCGGCTCCAGACCGTGAGGCGATGGCCCTGGGCAAGCCAGTATTGGCAAAGTTGGCGGCCGATCAAACCCGTACCGCCGGTCAGCAAAATGTGCATGAGTCGTTCCTCGTGTAACGTTCGCCGACCACCGTTAGTCTATTTTATAAACAGGGATGTTTTAATCGGGCGCAACGGTGGTTAAACCCTCAGGGTTAACCATAGGTCACGCCAAACGATCAGGCACGCCAAAACTTATACCAAAAAACAATATTGTACAGCTATTGGTGTCGGCGTAGTCTGTACCCAACGGTAAAACGAGGCCTCCCATGACTGTTCCCATCGCGATCATCGGCACCGGCATCGCCGGTCTCTCCGCCGCCCGAGCGTTGAAAGACGCGGGGCACGCTGTACAACTCTTCGATAAAAGCCGCGGCAGTGGCGGTCGCATGTCCAGCAAGCGCAGCGATGCGGGGGCACTGGACATGGGCGCGCAGTACTTCACCGCCCGCGACCGACGCTTCGTCAACGAGGTACAACGCTGGCAAGCCCAGGGTTGCGCCGAGCAATGGAAGCCGCAGCTGTACAACTTCAAGTCCGGGCAACTCACGCCCTCCCCCGATGAACAGATCCGCTGGGTCGGCACGCCGCGCATGAGTGCGATCACCCGCGCCCTGCTGGATGACTTGCCGGTGCAGTTCGGTTGCCGCATCACCGAAGTGTTCCAGGGCAAACACCACTGGAACCTGCTGGACGCCGACGGCGAAAGCCACGGCCCGTTCAGCCACGTCATCATTGCCACCCCGGCGCCCCAAGCCACCGCCTTGCTGGCCGCCGCGCCCAAACTGGCGAGTGCCGCCGCCGGCGTGAAGATGGACCCAACCTGGGCCATCGCCCTGGCCTTCGACAAACCCTTGGATACCCCCATGGAAGGCTGCTTCGTGCAAGACAGCCCGCTGGACTGGTTGGCCCGCAACCGTAGCAAACCTGGGCGCGACACCACCCTCGACACCTGGGTACTGCACGCCACCAGTACCTGGAGCAAGCAACACCTGGACCTGTCCAAGGAAGCGGTGATCGAACACCTGCACGGTGCCTTCGCCGAACTTTTGCACAGCGCCATGCCGGCGCCATCCTTCACCCTCGCCCACCGCTGGCTGTATGCACGGCCGTCCACCAGCCATGAATTTGGCGTGCTGGCTGACGCCGACCTGGGCTTGTACGTGTGTGGCGACTGGTGCCTGTCGGGCCGTGTGGAAGGTGCCTGGCTCAGCGGCCAGGAGGCGGCGCGGCGGTTGATCGAGCATCTGCAATGAACCGCATCAATCCCGCCAAGTTGCTGCTGTCGAAGTGGACAGCAGCCCGCCCGCAGCACAAGGAAAAACATTTCCTGGTCACCCAGTTGCTGCGCGACGAAGCAGGCGATGTGCAGGAAATCGAACTGGAAGCGGTGATGAGCCATCGCGTTCAGCGCCTGCCCTGGCAAACCCTGCAAAACGCTGAAGACTGGAAAATCGGCTGGAAATAGCTATTGCGCAAATACCTGTACAAATTATTTGACTTGTACAGCTTCAAACCTATGATGAGATTAAGTTGTACAGAAATTTAAGTCTGTACAGGAATTTCATTGAGGTTTGGCCATGTCCAGCACCCTGCCCGCCACCGGAAAACCGAAAATCGCCATCAGCGCGTGCCTGTTGGGCGAGAACGTGCGCTTCAACGGCGGGCACAAACAATCCCAACTGTGCAGCCAGACCCTTGCCGATTATTTCGACTTCGTGCCGCTGTGCCCTGAAGTCGCCATCGGCCTGGGCATTCCCCGCGAGCCGATTCGGCTGGTGGGCGACCCGCTTAATCCCCAGGCCGTCGGCACCGTGCACCGCGAGCTCAACGTGACCCAACCGCTGCACGATTACGGTCGGCAAATGGCCGCTGAACACACCGACCTCTGCGGCTACATCTTCATGCAGAAATCGCCGTCCTGCGGCCTGGAACGGGTCAAGGTCTATCAAGACAACGGCATGCCCATCGACGGCGGCGGACGCGGCATCTACGCCCAGGCATTCTGCGCGCGCCACCCCAACCTGCCGGTGGAAGAAGACGGTCGGCTGAATGACCCGGTGCTGCGGGAAAATTTCCTGACCCGGGTGTTCGTCTACGCCACTTGGCAGCAGCTCCTCGCCGAAGGCCTGACCCGTCATCGCCTGCTGGAATTTCACTCGCGCTACAAATACCTGCTGATGGCCCACAGCCCCGTGCATTACAAAAGCCTGGGCAACCTGCTGGGCAGCATGCTCAAGGACGTCGACCTCGACGCCTTGGCCGCCGGCTACTTCAGCGAACTGATGAGCGCCCTGACCCAGTGCGCCACACGCGGCACCCACACCAACGTGCTGCAACACATCAGCGGCTACCTCAAGCAAGCCATCAGCGCCGAAGACAAACAGGAAATGCAGACCATCATTGGCCAATACCGCCAGGGCATCGTGCCGCTGGTGGTGCCGCTGACGCTGCTCAAGCACCACTTTCGCCAGCACCCGGACCGCTACATCGCACAGCAGGCTTACCTGCAACCGCACCCGGAAAACCTCAGCCTGCGTAATGCGATTTAACCTATGACTTTCCCCCTGCAAGCGCCTGTGGAAGACATCGCCGAGGCCCTCGAACAAGGCTGGCTGCCGATCCGCGAAGTGGCGCGCCAGACAGGCGTCAACGCCGTGACCCTGCGCGCCTGGGAGCGGCGTTATGGCCTGATCGTGCCGCAGCGCACGCCCAAGGGGCACCGGCTGTTCAGTGCCGAGCATGTACAACGCATCCACACCATCCTGACCTGGCTCAACCGCGGTGTGCCGGTCAGCCAGGTCAAGAGCCTGATCGACACCGCACAAACCGCCAGCCCACCGCCGGAGGAAAACGAATGGCATAACCGCCGCCAGCACCTGGTGCAGGCCATCAGCGAACTGGCCGAGCGCCGGGTGGATGACGCCTTCAACCAGGCCATGGCCCTGTATCCGCCACGCACCTTGTGCGAGCAACTGTTATTGCCGTTGCTCAAGGAACTCGAACTGCGCTGGCAAGGCCAGTTCGGCGCGCAGATGGAACGGGTGTTTTTCTACTCCTGGCTGCGCAGCAAATTCGGCGCGCGGATGTATCACAACAATCGCCAACTCAACGGTGCGCCGTTGCTGCTGATCAACCATTCCGACCTGCCGCTGGAGCCGCACCTGTGGCTCACCGCCTGGCTCGCCAGCAGCGCCGATTGCCCGGTGGAAGTCTTCGACTGGCCATTGCCGGCGGGCGAACTGGCCCTGGCCGTCGAACACCTGCAACCCCGCGCGGTGCTGCTGTATTCGAGCAAGACGCTCCATACGTCGGCGCTGGAAAAACTTTTGAGCGGCTTCAGTTGCCCAAAACTGATAACCGGACCAGCGGTATGCATCCATCAAGCCGAGCTGTCCGTATTAACCCAAGACATTCCTGAATTGCTCCTGGCCGAGGACCCATTGTCGGCCCATCAGGTACTGATCCAGCGTGGACTTATTTAAATGCACTTGATCTGGCTGCGCACCGACCTGCGCCTACATGACAACACCGCCCTCGCCGCCGCCGCACAGCGTGGCCCGACAGCGGCTGTCTACCTGATCAGCCCCGAGCAATGGCTGGCCCACGATGATGCGCCGTGCAAAGTCGACTTCTGGCTGCGCAACCTCAAGAGCCTGAGCGTGGCGCTGGGGGAGTTGAACATTCCTCTTTTGATCCGCCATGCCTCGACCTGGGACCAGGCACCGCAAGTCCTGGCAGACCTGTGCCAGGAACTGTCGGTCGAGTCGGTGCACGTCAATGACGAATACGGCATCCACGAAGAGCGCCGCGACGCCGCCGTGGCCCAGGCCCTCGAAGCACGGGGCGTCACCTTTCACAACTACCTGGACCAGTTGTTTTTCCAGCCCGGCAGCGTACTGACCAAGACCGGCACCTACTTCCAGGTGTTCAGCCAGTTTCGCAAGGTCTGCTACAGCCGCCTGCACGGCGCCTTGCCGCGCCTGGTCGCCACACCCAAGGCACAGGCGGCACTCAAGCTCAAAAGCGACCCAATCCCGGATCAGGTCGAGGGTTTTTCCCCCCCAAGCGAAGCCTTGCGCGCCCTGTGGCCTGCCGGCGAAGCCGAAGCCCGGCGCCGCCTCGATCAATTCGCCGACGGGCAAATCAGCTACTACAAGGACGAACGCGATTTCCCGGCCAAGCCCGGCACCAGCCAACTTTCGGCCTACCTGGCCGCCGGTGTGGTGTCGCCGCGCCAATGCCTGCATGCAGCCCTGCAAAGCAACCAGGGCGAATTCGAAAGCGGCGACACCGGTGCAATTACCTGGATCAACGAGCTGCTGTGGCGCGAGTTCTACAAACATATCCTGGTGGGTTACCCACGGGTCTCACGCCACCGCGCGTTCCGCCCGGAAACTGAAGCCGTGGCCTGGCGCAACAGCCCGGAAGACTTGAAGGCCTGGCAGGAAGCCCGCACCGGCCTGCCGATCATCGACGCTGCCATGCGCCAATTGCTGGAAACCGGCTGGATGCACAACCGCCTGCGCATGGTGGTGGCGATGTTCCTGACTAAAAACCTGCTGATCGACTGGCGCGAAGGCGAGCGTTTTTTCATGCGTCACCTGATCGACGGCGACCTGGCGGCGAACAACGGTGGCTGGCAGTGGAGTTCGTCCACCGGCACCGACTCGGCGCCGTACTTCCGGATTTTCAGCCCCTTGAGCCAGTCGGAAAAATTCGACGGTGAAGGCGTGTTTATCAAGCATTGGCTGCCACAACTGGCAGCGCTGAACAAAAAGGAAGTGCACAACCCCGACGCGGTGGGCGGCCTTTTTGGCGTGGCGGACTATCCTCGTCCTATCGTCGATTTGAAAAAATCCCGTGATCGCGCCCTCGCCGCCTTCCGCAGCCTGCCTTCACGCCAGGCAGTCGGGGGTGGTTATGAGTGACTTTCTGCGCCGCTTCGCCCAGGCCTTTGCCAGTGTGGACAAACACAACCTGCCCCTGCTCGACAGCCTGTACAGCAAGGACGTCAGCTTCACCGACCCGTTGCACGAAGTGCACGGGCTGCCGGCGCTGCACCGTTACTTCGCCGAGCTGTACGACAACGTTACCCAGTTGCGTTTTGACTTCCATGGCTTCGATCAAGTGACTGAAGGCGAAGGTTACCTGCGCTGGAAAATGAGCTTCTGCCACCCACGCCTGGGCGGGGGGAAAGTGATTCGTGTCGAAGGCTGCTCGCATCTGCTGTGGCGCGACAAGGTGTACCACCACCGGGATTATTTCGATGCGGGTGCGCTGCTGTATGAACACGTGCCGGTCCTCGGCGGCGTGGTCAGTTGGCTGAAAAGGAGAATGGGATGAACCTTACGCTGCCCCGTCGTTATTGGCTGACCGGTGCCAGCAGTGGCATCGGTGCCGAACTGGCCAAAGCGCTGCTCGACAGCGGTGCCCATGTGGCTGTCAGTTCCCGCTCCAAAGAGCCACTGGAACAGCTCGCCCAGCAGTACCCCGGGCAAGTGCTGGTGGTGGCGGGCGACCTGACCAACAGCCAGACCGTACGGGAAATTGGCGAGCATATCGCGGGGGTCTGGGGCTCGCTGGACACCGTGATCCTGAATGCCGGCACCTGCGAATACGTGGACGCCAAACAGTTTGATTCCTCGATCATCGAGCACGTGGTGCGCACCAACCTGCTGGCCAGCAGTTACTGCATTGAGGCCGCCCTGCCGCTGTTGCGTGCTGGCCATACACCGCACCTGGTCGGCGTGGCAAGCGCCGTGACCTACCTGCCGATGCCCAGGGCCGAAGCCTACGGTGCCTCCAAAGCCGGCCTGCGTTATCTGTTCGAATCCCTGCGCATTGACCTGTCGCCCGAAGGCATTGACGTCACCGTGGTCAGCCCGGGCTTCGTCGATACGCCGCTGACCGCCCGCAATGACTTCCCGATGCCCTTAAGCTGGCCGGCAGACAAGGCTGCGCGGCACATCTTTGCCAAGCTGCAAAACCGGCCCCTGGAAATTGCCTTTCCGGCCCTGTTTATTGCTGCGCTGTGGCCGCTGTCGAAACTGCCGAACCGCGCCAAGCTGATCATCGGCAAACGCATGTTGCGCAGTCCGCCGCCGCGCAAGGACAACCTGTGAAGATCGCCATTATCGGCAGCGGCATTGCCGGGCTGACCAGTGCCTACCTGCTCAGCCGCCGCCACGACATCACCCTGTTCGAAGCGGGCGACCGCATCGGCGGGCACACCCATACGGTGAATGTCACGGTGGATGGCAAAAGCTACGCGGTGGACACCGGCTTTATCGTGTTCAACAACTGGACCTACCCCAACTTCATCAAGCTGCTGGGGCAGATCGGTGTGACGTTCAAACCCACCGAAATGAGTTTTTCGGTGTGCGACCCGAACGCCGGGTTTGAGTACAACGGCAACAACCTCAACAGCCTGTTCGCCCAGCGCCGCAATATTCTGTCGCCGGGGTTCTGGGGCATGTTGCGCGACATCCTTCGCTTCAACCGCCAGGCACCGCTGGACCTGCAAGCGCAACGCATCAATGCCGAAATGACCCTGGGCGAGTACCTGCAAGCGGGCGGCTACGGCCAGCGATTTATCCAGCACTACATCGTGCCGATGGGGGCGGCGATCTGGTCGATGTCCCTGGCTGACATGCTCGGGTTTCCCCTGCAATTCTTCGTGCGGTTCTTCAAGAACCACGGTTTGTTATCGGTGAGTAATCGGCCACAGTGGTGCGTGATCGAAGGCGGGTCCAGCCGCTATATCGAGCCGCTGACCCAATCCTTCCGTGAAAAAATTCGCCTCAATTGCCCCGTCACCCGGGTTGAGCGCACACCCATCGGCGTGGTTATCCACAGCACGGCGGGCAGCGAGGCGTTCGACAAAGTGGTGTTCGCCTGCCACAGCGACCAGGCCCTGGGGTTGCTGGGGGATGCGAGCCTGGCCGAGCAACAGATCCTCGGCGCCTTGCCCTACGCCGACAACGACGTCGTCCTGCACACCGACACCCGCTTGCTGCCCGAGCGCAAACTGGCCTGGGCCAGCTGGAATTACCGCCTGACCAGCAGCACGCAAAAACAGGCTGCCGTGACCTACGACATGAACATTCTGCAGGGCATCGACAGCGCCACCACCTTTTGCGTCAGCCTCAACCAGACGGCGATGATCAACCCGCTCAAAGTCCTCGCCCGCTACACCTACGCCCACCCGCAATACAGCCTGGCCGCCGTGGCCGCTCAAGCGCGCTGGGAAGAATTGCACGGCACGCAGCACACCTATTATTGCGGCGCCTATTGGGCCAACGGTTTCCACGAAGACGGCGTGGTCAGCGCGTTGCGCGTGGCCAAGGCGTTTGGGGAAACCCTGTGAACAGCGCCCTGTACAGCGGCTGGATCGCCCATCGGCGGTTTACGCCCAAGGGCCACGCTTTCCGTTATCGGATCGGCCTGCTGTACCTGGACCTCAGCGAACAAAACGAAGTCTTCGGCTTGTCGCCATTGGCCGGCGACCGCTGGGCGCCGTTCGCGTTTCGCCAGCAGGACTACCTGCGTGAATTTACCCGTCACGGCATGAGCTTGACCGATGCCGTGCGCCAGGAAGTCGGCAAGGCCCTCGGGCGCATCCCCGAGGGCGCAATCTGCCTGCTGACCCAGGCCCGCAGTTGGGGCCTGGCTTTTAATCCGGTGAGTTTCTTCTACTGCTTCGAGGCCGATGGCACCTTGGCCGCGATTCTGTGTGAAGTGACCAATACGCCGTGGCGCGAACGCTATCACTACGTGTTGCCGGCCATGGCGCTGCCTGCTGGTGAGCATCAGCACTTCGCCGTGGCCAAGGCCTTTCATGTGTCGCCGTTTTTGCCCCGGGACCTGGAATACCGCATGAGTTTCAGCCCGCCCGCCGCCAGACTCGGCGTGCACATGGCCGACTGGCAGGGCGAGCTGAAAGTCTTCGACGCCACCTTGAGCCTGCAACGCGAGGCATTGAACCGCGCCAGCCTGCACCGTTATTTGTGGCGCTTCCCGTGGATGACCGCCAAGACCTGCCTGGCCATTTATTGGCAGGCCCTGCGCCTCTTGCTTAAACGCACGCCGATTTTTTCCCATCACGCCGCCGAAGGCGCTTCTCGCACCGCAGTCGGGTACACCAAGGATCGCCGCCATGAAATCCCCTAGCTTATCGGTCAAATCCAATCGCTTGAACGTCAACGGCATGACCGCCGCGCTGTTGCGCAAAGCGGTGCTGCGCCAGCTCGGCCAACTGCGCCACGGCCAGTTGGTGGTGATCGAGGACGGTGAGCGACAAGTCTTCGGCGCACGGGAAGCGCACCTGCTGGGGGAAATCCAGATCCTCGATTCGGCCGTGTGGGGGCTGGTGGCAGCCAACGGTTCCATCGGCGCGGGCGAGGCATTTATTCATGGCTACTGGAGCAGCCCGGACCTGACTGCCGTGGTGCGGGTGATGGTCAGCAACCTCGACGTGCTGGATGCGCTGGAAGGTGGCCTGGCGAAACTCGCGCGGCCCTTCACCCAAGGCCTGCACTGGCTCAACCGCAATACCCGCAAAGGCTCGCAGAAAAACATCGCCGCCCACTACGACCTGGGCAATGACCTGTTCGAAGAATTCCTCGATCCCACCATGATGTATTCGGCCGCACAGTTCCTCACCGCCGACGACACCCTGGAACAGGCACAGCTGAACAAGCTGGAACGCATTTGCCAGAAGCTCGCGCTGAAACCGTCGGACCATCTGCTGGAAATCGGCACCGGCTGGGGCAGCATGGCGATCTATGCCGCGCAGCAGTACGGCTGCAAGGTCACCACCACGACCTTGTCCAAAGAGCAGTTTGCCTACACCGAAAAACGTATCGAGGCCCTGGGTTTGCAGAATCAGGTGACGTTGCTGCTGGAGGACTACCGCGACCTGACCGGCCAGTACGACAAGCTGGTGTCCATCGAGATGATCGAAGCCGTGGGCCATCGTTTCCTGCCGACCTACTTCAAGCAATGCGCGCAGTTGCTCAAGAGCAACGGCCTGATGTTGCTGCAAGCCATCACCATTCGCGAGCAGCGCTACGAACAGGCCAAGAGCAGCGTGGATTTCATCCAGCGCTACATTTTCCCCGGCGGCGCCTTGCCCTGCGTGCAGAAAATGCTCGAGATCGTCAGCCGCGACACCGACATGAACCTGCTGCACATGGAGGATTTCGGCCTGCACTACGCACGAACCCTGCGCCTGTGGCATGAAAACTTTCGCCGCGCCCACAGCCGCCTGACGGAAATGGGCTACGACGAATATTTCCTGCGGCTGTGGGAGTTTTACCTGTGCTACTGCGAGGGCGGCTTTATGGAACGCACCATTGGCACCGCACAGATGCTCCTGGCCAAGCCGGCGGCCCTGACCCAGCCCCTGCTCGGGCGCTTTGATGCTTAAACCGCTGGCGAATGCCGTGCTGTTCCAGTGCGGTTGGTTTGCCTGCGTGTTGGGCGGCGACAGCCTGTGGCTGTTGGTAGGAGTGGCGGTGTTGGCGGTCCACCTGCTGTGGATAAGTTCGTGGTCGGAAGAAGGCCAGGTGATGCTGGCTGTAACCTTGCTGGGCACGGTGATCGACACCGCGTTGCGCGCCTTTGGTGTGTTTCATTTCAGCCTGCCTGGGCCGCTGGCGCCTTTTTGGCTGATCCTGTTGTGGGCGCTGCTGGCAACCACCCTGCGCCATTGCCTGGCCTGGAGCGCACAACCCTGGTGGCGCGCCAGCGTATTGGGAGCGGTGGGCGGGCCGTTGTCTTATTACGCCGGCAGCCAGTTGGCCGGAGTCAGTTTCGGCTATGGCACCGTGCCGACCGTTATCGGCCTGGCGGTCCTCTGGGGCATGATCTTTCCGCTGCTGCACTGGGTCGCCCGGCAGTTGGCACACTGACGTCCGTCAGGCCTTTCACACACACATCAGCCGCTTGCCTTACACTGCGCGCCTATGACCAACATCCCCCATACGCAAATCGACGAACCCGCCGTCACCTGCTCCACCTGCGCCGCGTGCTGCTGCCAGTTGGAAGTCATGCTGATCACCGACACCGGCGTGCCTGACCGCTTTATCGATACCGACGATTGGGGCGGCGAAGTCATGTTGCGTCTGGATGATGGCTGGTGTGCGGCGCTGGATCGCGACACGATGATGTGCACGATTTATGAGAAGCGGCCGCTGATCTGCCGGGAGTTCGAGATGGGCGCACCGGAGTGCATCGATGAGCGCCAGGGGCTGGCAACGGTGTATCGCTGATGTTGAAACCAACGATGAGCAAATGTGGGAGCGGGCTTGCTCGCGAGAGCGGTGTGTCAGTCAACTGATTCGTGGCTGATACACCGCTTTCGCGAGCAAGCCCGCTCCCACAATGGTTTTGCGCTGTTCTGAAGAATTACAGTGGCATGGTGTAGTGCAGCGAATAGCTCTCGACACCATCGTTGTTGCTGCTGATCCCGGCATTCGAGTAATGGGTAGCCCGAATACCCACTTCACTCCCACCGACAAAGCGCAGGCCAAAGCCCAGTCGGTCTTCAAACTGGAAAGCCTGGCCGATGTTGTTGTCTTCGACCCGCGTGCGGGAGAACACGGCCACACCAACCCCCGCTTCGATGTAGGGCTTCACCCTTTCCCCCGCAAACTCATAAACAAAAACCGGCGAGAACGAAAGGCTGCTGACGCTGGCGCGCTTGTCACCGTCCCAGTAGGTGTAGGCACCGCTCCAGTACCCGGTCACGCGGCCCGTATCGGTCTGCCACCAGCTTTTATCCCAATCAGAGGTCAGCCCCAACCGATAAGTCATGGTCGAATCGCTGGTACTCCCCACTCCAAATTCCAGGCCTGCCGCCTGCGCTGAAATAGAGTGTCCCACCACAGCGGCCGCAATCGCGGCCAAACAGAACCAGCGCTTCATAAGAAACATCCTTTACGAACGAAGTTGTATGATTTTGTACAAGCTAACTTGCTATAGAAGTCGCCGTTTATGCAGAAGTTCAGTCAGTAATTCGGTTATTTCACGAATTTTTCACAGGCCAAAGCTACGCACAACGCCGGGAAAATTCCATAGGGTGGGTAGGATTTTTCTTAGGTGCACTGGATCGCCGCTGGTCCAGAACTGTGCCGGCACGGGACTGCCAGTGGCCAGCAGTTCGCGATCACTCAACAGACGTTGCAACTGACGCGCTACGGCCGCGCCCGTGTCGATCAGAATAATCGTCGGCGGGAGCATCTCGGCGAGCAACGGCTTGAGAAAGGGGTAGTGGGTACAGCCGAGGATGATGGTGTCGCAACCGGCAGCGATCAGCGGTTCGACATACCCCTGCAACAGTTGGCGCAAGGCCGGGCTGCCCAAATCGCCGGTCTCGATCAGTTCCACCAGGCCCGGGCACGGCTGGGTGATCACCCGCACATCGGTGGCGAAGCGGTCGAGCAAGGCGGCGAACTTGGCGCTTTGCAGGGTGCCGGTAGTCGCGAGCACTCCGACCACCCCACTGCGGGTCGCGGCGGCGGCGGGTTTGACCGCAGGCTCCATACCTACCAGCGGCCAGTCGGGATAGTCCTGGCGCAAGTCGGCGACTGCGGCAACAGTCGCCGTGTTGCAGGCAATCACAAAGGCTTTGGCGCCCTTCTCCCGGAAAAACTCGGCCACCCGTCGCGAGCGCTCAAGGATGAAGGCCGGGGTTTTCTCGCCGTAGGGAATGTGCCCGCAATCCGCCACGTACAGCAGCGATTCGTGGGGCAGCAGCCGCTGGATTTCGTCCAGCACCGACAGGCCGCCGACGCCGGAGTCGAACACACCAATCGGCGCGTCCTTAACCATGGTGGCTGCCGCAGACGCTGCAACCGGGGTCACGCTTGACCCGCAGCTCGCGAAAACGCGTGGTCAGAGCGTCGATCAACAACAGCCGCCCCACCAGCGGCTCGCCGAAACCGGCCAGCAATTTCAAGGCTTCCAGGGCTTGCAGGCTGCCGACCAGGCCCACCAACGGGCCGATGACACCGGCTTCGCTGCAGGTCAGTTCGGTTTCGCTGCCGTGCCCGTATAAACAGTGGTAGCACGGGCTTTCGGCGCGCCGTGGGTCGAACACCGACAGCTGGCCTTCGAGGCGAATCGCCGCGCCGCTGACCAGAGGCTTGCCGGCGGCGACACAGGCAGCGTTGACTGCTTCGCGGGTGGAGAAGTTGTCGCTGCAATCGAGCACCACATCGACCGCCGCCACGGCAGCCGCGAGGGAATCAACATCCAGCGCACTGCGATGGGCGACCAACTGTATTTCAGGATTGATCGCACTCAGGCGGCGAATCGCCGAATCGACCTTGCTCAGGCCGACGCTGTCGGTGTCATGGATGATCTGGCGTTGCAGGTTGGTCAGGTCGACCGTGTCGAAATCCGCCAAATGCAGCTCACCCACACCCGCCGCCGCCAGATACAGCGCCACCGGCGAACCAAGGCCACCGAGCCCGACGATCAGCGCGCGGCTGTTTTTCAGGCGCAACTGGCCTTCGATGTCGACATGCTGCAACAGAATCTGTCGGCTATAGCGCAACAGCTCCTGATCATTCATCACGGCCGGCGCCCCAAGGTGATGCGCTCATGGCCACCGAGGTCGATGCGGCTGTGGACATCTTCGAAGCCTTCGCCCAGCAGCAGGTCGCGCACGGCGGGCGCCTGGTCGTAACCGTGTTCCAGCAACAACCAGCCCGCGGCGTCGAGGTACGCAGGCGCCTGGGCGATGATCAGCCGCAAATCGTCCAGGCCGTCATGCCCGGCCACCAGCGCGCTGGCCGGCTCAAAGCGCACATCCCCCGCCACCAGGTGCGGATCGGTATCGGCTATATAAGGCGGGTTGCTGATGATCAGGTTGTAAGTGCGACCTTCAAGGGCGCTGAACCAATGGCTGTTCAGCACCGTGGCGTTATTCAGGTGCAGGCGCTGGCGGTTGCGTTCGGCCAGGGCCACGGCTTCCAGCACGCGGTCGACGGCAGTGACTTGCCAGGCCGGGCGTTCGCTGGCCAGGGCCAGGGCAATTGCGCCGCTGCCGGTGCCCAGGTCGAGGACCTTGGCCGGTATGGCAGGCAGCAATTCGAGGGCGGCTTCCACCAGCATCTCGGTTTCCGGACGCGGGATCAGCGTGTGCGGCGCCACTTCCAGATCGAGCTTCCAGAAGCCTTGCTGGCCGAGGATGTAGGCCACAGGCTCGCCGGTGCGGCGGCGTTGCAGGTAGTCGGCAAAGGTCAGTGCATCTTCGCTGCTGACGATTTTTTCCGGCCAGGTGTGCAGGTAGCTGCGGGACTTGCCCAAGGCAGCGGCCAGCAACAATTCCACGTCCAGGCGCGCAGTGGGCGAGTCCGGCAGGTCGGCGGCGCGTAACAGGCTGGCGATAATGGTCATTTATTCACCTATCGCCGCGAGCTGGTCGGCCTGGTATTCGGCCAACAATGGCTCGATTACCGCATCAACGCCACCGGCAAGGATTTCGTCCAAAGAGTACAGCGTCAGGTTGACGCGGTGGTCGGTGACCCGGCCCTGGGCAAAGTTGTAGGTACGGATACGCTCGGACCGGTCGCCCGAACCCACCAGCAATTTACGCTCGCTGGCAATCGCGTTGGCGGCGGCGCTGGTCTGCTGGTCATTGAGCTTGGCCGACAGCCAGGACATGGCCCGCGCACGGTTCTTGTGCTGGGAACGTTCTTCCTGGCACTCCACCACGATGCCCGAAGGCAAGTGAGTGATACGGATCGCCGAGTCGGTCTTGTTCACGTGCTGACCACCGGCGCCCGATGAGCGGTAGGTGTCGACCCGCAGGTCTGCCGGGTTGATCTCGATGGCTTCCTGCTCGTCCGGCTCGGGCAACACGGCCACGGTGCACGCCGAGGTGTGGATGCGGCCCTGGGATTCCGTTGCCGGAACCCGCTGCACGCGGTGCACGCCCGACTCGAACTTCAGCTTACCGTAGACATTCTCGCCTTCAACCCGGGCGATGACTTCTTTATAGCCGCCGTGTTCGCCCTCGTTCTCGGACAAAATCTCGACCCGCCAGCCTCGACGTTCGGCATACCGCGAGTACATGCGGAACAGGTCGCCGGAGAAAATCGCCGCCTCGTCACCGCCGGTGCCGGCGCGGATTTCGAGGAACACGTTGCGCCCGTCGTTAGGGTCCTTTGGCAGCAGCATGCGCTGCAGGTCGCCTTCCAGTTCGATCAGCTTGTCCTTGGCTTCTCGCACTTCTTCAACGGCCATTTCGCGCATGTCCGGGTCGCTGTCCTTGAGCAGCGCCTGGGCGCCCTCGAGGTCAGCTTGAACCTTGAGCAACTGTTTATAGGTGCCCACGATCGGCTCAACTTCCGCGTATTCCTTGGAATAGGTGCGGAACTTGGTCTGATCGGAGATGACCTCGCCGTCGCCGAGCAGGGCGGTCAGTTCTTCGAAACGGTCCTGAAGGACGTCCAGTTTATTGAGCAGTGACGCTTTCATTGCGGTTTTTTATCCGAAGAGCTTTCTGTCGCGCCCTCACCGAGGGCAAAGAGTTCCTGGGCCATGGCCAGCGCATCGAGGCGGCCTTCGGCGGTAAGCTTTTTCAACTGAACACTGGGGGCGTGCAGCAATTTGTTGGTCAGGCCGCGCGCCAGTTGCATCAGTACATCTTCGGCGCTGCTGCCATTGGCGAGCATACGCTGGGCCTTTATCAATTCCTCGTCCCGCAAGCGTTCGCCTTGCTGACGGTAAGCCTTGAGCACGTCCACTGCCGCCAGTTCACGCAGGCGCACCATGAATTCGTCGGCACCGGTGCTGACCATCTCTTCGGCGGCCTGGGCTGCACCCTGGCGACTCTTGAGGTTTTCGGCCACCACTTCGTGCAGGTCGTCAACGCTGTAGAGGTAAACGTCGTCCAACTCGCCGACTTCAGGCTCGATATCCCGGGGAACGGCGATATCCACCATGAAAATCGGCTTGTGTTTGCGCAGTTTCAGCGCGCTTTCCACCGCGCCCTTGCCAAGGATCGGCAGCTGGCTGGCGGTGGAACTGATGACGATATCGCTGCGCACCAGTTCGGCCGGGATATCCGAGAGCAGTACGGCATGGGCACCGAACTGCTCGGCGAGAATGCTGGCGCGCTCCAGGGTACGGTTGGCGACGACGATGCGCTTTACCCCCAGTTCATGCAGATGGCGGGCGACCAGGGTGATGGTCTCGCCGGCGCCGATCAGCAGGGCCTGGCTGCGTTGCAAGTCACTGAAAATCTGTTTGGCCAGGCTGACGGCGGCAAACGCCACGGATACCGGGTTTTCACCGATGGCGGTGTCGGTGCGCACCTGCTTGGCGGAATTGAAGGTGGCCTGGAACAGGCGCCCCAGCAGCGGACCGATAGTGCCGGCCTCGCGGGCCACGGCGTAGGCCGACTTCATCTGGCCGAGGATCTGCGGTTCGCCCAACACCAGCGAATCGAGCCCGGAGGCGACGCGCATCATGTGACGAACTGCCGCATCCTCTTCGTGCACATATGAGCTTTGGCGCAGCTCATCAAGGCTCAAATGGTGGTAATCGGCCAGCCAACGCAGCACCCCATCCGCGGAAAGATGTTCCTGCTCTATATAGAGCTCACTGCGATTGCAGGTCGAAAGGATCGCAGCTTCGCGACTGTCGGTGAGCCGGCAGAGCTGCTGCAAGGCCTCAACCAACTGCTCGGGAGTAAAAGCCACGCGCTCGCGGACGTCTACAGAAGCAGTCTTGTGGTTAATACCGAGTGCAAGGAAGGCCATTCAATATCGCTGATGATGTCGGGAAGCCGACAATTGTCCTACTTCGAATGATTCAGAACAACCACCGTAGTCTATTGTCCTAATGCCTTGTGTCTATAAAGGCATCCTGTAGGAGCGAGCTTGCTCGCGAAAAACCCTCAGCCAACGCGTCAATCCAGAATGAACGCGTTATCGTTGACGATCTTCGCGAGCAAGCTCGCTCCTACAGGGAAAGCAATAAGCGTATTACGGGCGCCCCGGTTATGTTTGGCCGAAGGCTTGTGTCATGATGATCCGACCGCAGGTTAGTCGTCCTCCTCCTATATGAATAGATCTTCCGCGTTGCTCCTTGCTTTTGTCTTTCTCAGCGGCTGCCAGGCCATGGCACCCGTGTCGCCGGACGGTACGCCGCCGGTAGAAGACAGCACCCCCGCCCCTGAAAAGCCCAAGGTTTATTCCTCGTTCAGTGAAGAAACGATCTTCAGCCTGCTGAGCGCGGAGCTGGCCGGCCAGCGCAATCGTTTCGACATTGCCCTGGATAACTACGTGACCCAGGCCATCAATACTCAGGATCCGGGGATTTCCGAGCGCGCGTTTCGTATCGCCGAGTACCTGGGCGCCGATCAGGCCGCCCTGGACACCTCGCTGATCTGGGCGAAAAACGCCCCGGACGATCTCGAGGCGCAACGGGCAGCCGCCATCCAACTGGCCCGCGCCGGGCGCTATGACGACTCCATGGTGTATATGGAGAAAGTCCTGCAGGGCAAGGGCGACACGCATTTCGACTTCCTCGCGCTGTCGGCCGCCGACACCGATCAGGACACCCGCAACGGCCTGATGAAGAGTTTCGACCGCCTGCTGCAAAAACACCCGAACAACAGCCAGCTGATTTTCGGCAAGGCGCTGTTGCTGCAACAGGATGATGAATCCGAGGCCGCCTTGAAACTGCTGGAGCAGCATCCACCGGAAGACGGCGAGATAGCGCCAATCCTGCTGCGCGCCCGCCTGCTGCAGAACCTCAACCGCGGCAAGGAAGCGATTCCGCTGCTGGAAAAAAGCATCAAGAAGTACCCGGGCGACAAACGCCTGCTGCTGACCTATGCCCGCATGCTGGTTGAACAGGACCGCATGGAAGACGCCAAGGTGCAATTCGCCAACCTCGTGCAGCAATACCCGGACGATGACGAACTGCGCTACTCCCTGGCGCTGGTGTGCCTGGAAGCCAAGGCATGGGATGAGGCCAAGGGCTACCTGGAAGACTTGATCGCCCGCGAAAGCCACGTTGATTCGGCGCACCTGAACCTGGGCCGCATCGCTGAAGAGCGTAACGACCCGCAGGCCGCATTGCTTGAGTACGCCCAGGTCGGCCCAGGCAATGATTACCTGCCGGCGCAACTGCGCCAGGCCGATATCCTGATGAGCAACGGTCGCACCGACGAGGCCGAAAAACGCCTGGCCGCCGCACGGGAGGCCGAGCCGGACTACGCGATCCAGCTGTACCTGATCCAGGCCGAGACGTTGTCGGCCAACAAGCAAGGCGATCGCGCCTGGAAAATCCTCCAGCAAGCCTTGCTGCAATACCCGGACGACCTGAATCTGCTGTACACCCGCGCCATGCAGGCGGAAAAACGCAATGACCTGGCGCAGATGGAAAAAGACCTGCGCCTGATCATCAAGCGCGATCCGGACAACGCCATGGCACTGAACGCCCTGGGTTACACCTTGTCCGACCGTACAACGCGTTACGCCGAAGCCAAGGAGTTGATTGAAAAGGCTCACCAGCTGAACCCGGAAGACCCGGCCGTACTCGACAGCCTCGGCTGGGTGAATTACCGCCTGGGTAACCTGGACGAAGCCGAACGGCTGCTGCGCCAGGCACTGGAGCGCTTCCCCGACCAGGAAGTGGCCGCACACCTGGGCGAAGTGCTCTGGGCCAACGGCAAGCAGCGTGAAGCGCGACAAATCTGGGAGAAGTTCCTCAAGGAACAGCCCGAAAGCCCAATCCTGCGCAGTACCATCAAGCGCCTGACCGGATCCGAGACCCTTTAATTTTATGTTTTTGCGCCACGTCATCGTTTTCAGCTTTATCGCCCTGCTCGCCGGCTGTTCAGGCCTTGGCACCCGTGAATCTGTCGAAGGCCCGGGCAACCCCGCGCAATGGCAGCAGCACAAGGATCAACTGAGCAGCCTTGACGGCTGGCAGATCGAGGGCAAGGTCGGCATTCGCGCCCCGAAAGATTCAGGCAGCGGCACCTTGTTCTGGCTGCAACGCCAGGACTATTACGACATTCGCCTGTCCGGCCCGCTGGGCCGCGGTGCGGCACGCCTGACCGGCCGACCGGGGCAAGTCAGCCTGGAAGTGGCCAATCAGGGCCGCTTTGAGGCGCCGACGCCGGAAGCCCTGCTGGAAGAACAGATGGGCTGGAAACTCCCCGTATCGCACCTGGTGTGGTGGGTACGCGGTCTTCCGGCGCCAGACAGCAAGAGCCGCCTGAGCCTCAATGGCGACAGCCGCCTGGCTACGCTGGAACAGGATGGCTGGCAGGTAGAGTACCTGAGCTATGTGCAACAGAACGGTTACTGGCTGCCTGAGCGTATCAAGCTGCATGGCACCGACCTTGACGTCACGCTGGTGATCAAGGACTGGCAACCGCGCAAGCTGGGGCAGTGAGATGACAGCGCAACGTCTGACCCTGCCCTCTCCGGCCAAACTGAATTTGATGCTGCACATTCTCGGTCGTCGTGAAGACGGCTATCACGAGCTGCAGACTATTTTTCAATTTCTCGACTACGGCGATGAGCTGACCTTCGCCGTTCGCCATGACGGCGTGATTCGACTGCACACCGAATTCGAAGGCGTGCCTCACGACAGCAACCTGATTGTGAAGGCCGCGAAAAAACTCCAGGAACAATCCGGTTGCCCATTGGGCATCGACATCTGGATCGAAAAAATCTTGCCCATGGGCGGCGGCATCGGTGGCGGCAGCTCGAATGCCGCAACGACATTGCTCGGCCTGAATCACTTGTGGCAGCTGGGTTGGGACCACGATCGCCTGGCGGCGCTGGGCCTGACACTGGGCGCGGACGTCCCGGTTTTCGTGCGTGGGCACGCCGCTTTTGCCGAAGGCGTGGGGGAGAAACTCACCCCTGTAGACCCCGAAGAGCCGTGGTATGTCGTGCTTGTTCCGCAAGTATCTGTAAGTACAGCAGAAATTTTTTCAGATCCACTGTTGACACGTAACTCTCCTCCCATTAAAGTGCGCCCCGTTCCCAAGGGAAACAGTCGAAATGACTGCTTACCGGTTGTAGCAAGGCGTTATCCAGATGTACGTAACGCATTGAATTTGTTAGGTAAATTTACCGAAGCAAAATTAACCGGAACTGGAAGTTGTGTGTTTGGGGGCTTCCCAAACAAAGCTGAAGCTGATAAAGTCTCGGCCCTTCTTACAGAGACCCTTACAGGGTTTGTAGCAAAGGGAAGCAACGTTTCGATGTTGCATCGCAAGCTGCAAAGTCTGCTCTAAAGGAACCGAGTACTGGGTACTCGTTGCAACAGATACAGGGGCGTCGCCAAGCGGTAAGGCAGCAGGTTTTGATCCTGCCATGCGTTGGTTCGAATCCAGCCGCCCCTGCCATTTTCTATACTCATCCAGGTTACCCTCAGCCTCTAGGTACTGCGCGTGTCCAAGATGATGGTCTTTACGGGGAATGCTAACCCCGATCTGGCTCGGCGTGTTGTACGTCAGCTGCATATCCCTCTCGGTGACATCTCTGTCGGTAAATTCTCCGACGGCGAAATTACAGCCGAGATCAATGAGAACGTTCGCGGTAAAGACGTCTTCATTATTCAGCCGACTTGCGCTCCGACCAACGATAACCTGATGGAACTCGTCGTGATGGCTGATGCCTTCCGCCGCTCCTCAGCGACTCGAATCACAGCTGTAATCCCTTACTTTGGTTATGCCCGTCAGGATCGCCGTCCGCGTTCCGCACGTGTAGCTATCAGCGCGAAAGTCGTTGCTGACATGCTGACCGTGGTAGGCATCGACCGTGTTCTCACGGTTGACCTGCACGCTGACCAAATCCAGGGGTTCTTCGATATTCCGGTAGATAACATCTACGGCTCCCCCGTCCTGGTGGATGACATCGAAGACCAGCGCTTTGAAAACCTGATGATAGTGTCCCCGGACATTGGTGGCGTCGTGCGTGCACGGGCTGTTGCCAAATCCCTGGGCGTGGACCTCGGGATCATCGACAAACGCCGCGAGAAAGCCAATCACTCTGAAGTGATGCATATCATCGGTGATGTCGAAGGGCGTACCTGTATTCTGGTTGATGACATGGTCGACACCGCCGGCACCCTGTGCCATGCGGCGAAAGCCTTGAAAGAGCACGGTGCAGCAAAAGTCTTCGCCTACTGCACACACCCTGTGCTGTCGGGCCGAGCGATCGAGAACATCGAGAACTCAATGCTGGACGAACTGGTGGTGACTAACACCATCCCGTTGTCCGCTGCCGCTCAAGCCTGTTCGCGTATCCGTCAACTGGATATCGCACCGGTAGTTGCCGAGGCGGTTCGCCGCATCAGCAACGAAGAATCGATCAGCGCGATGTTCCGTTAAGGGTCAAACCTTAGCTGCATCAACCTGACGAAAAGCGCCCCGCCCCAGCATTCTGTTGGGGCGGGGCTTTTTTGCCCATATCGCCTTTAGCGCTGGTCGCAAACGCTAGGGCGAATGTGGTTATTTTGGAGATACAACATGAACGAATTTACTTTGAATGCTGAACTGCGTTCCGACCTGGGGAAAGGTGCGAGCCGCCGCCTGCGTCGTCTCGCAAGCCTGGTTCCAGCTGTAGTTTACGGTGGCGAAAAAGCCCCTGAATCCATCAGCATGCTGGCTAAAGAAATCGCCAAACTGCTCGAAAACGACGCGGCCTACAGCCACATCATCGAGCTGAACGTGGGTGGCAAGAAGCAGAACGTCATCATCAAGGCACTGCAACGTCACCCAGCCAAGGGCCACGTACTGCACGCTGACTTCATTCGCGTTGTAGCCGGTCAAAAACTGACCGCTATCGTGCCTGTGCACTTTGTTGGTGAAGAAGCTCCTGTCAAGAAAGGCGGCGAAATCTCGCACGTTGTAGCCGAGATCGAAGTGACCTGCCTGCCGAAAGACCTGCCTGAGTTCATCGAAGTCGACCTGTCGGCTGCTGAAATCGGCGACATCATCCACCTGTCCGACCTCAAGGCCCCTAAAGGCGTTGAGTTTGTTGCACTGGCTCACGGTGATGACAAAGCTGTTGCAAACGTACACGCTCCACGCGTTGCACCAGAAGCTGAAGAAGGCGCTGCAGAGTAATTCACTCTGTAATGCCGGAGCTTGAGGAAACATCGCGGACCGGAACGTAGCGAGAAAGCGGGCGAGAATGCGAAGTTGGCCTCTAACGGTTAATAAGCTTTTGTCGTCCACTTTCGCCGCACCCACGGCGATGTTATCCACAACTCCAAAGGAAGGGCCCCTGTCGTGACTGCCATTAAACTGATCGTTGGCCTGGGAAATCCAGGCGCCGAATACGAACAGACCCGGCATAACGCGGGGGCCCTTTTTGTTGAGCGCATCGCCCACGCACAAGGTGTAAACCTTACGGCCGATCGCAAATATTTCGGCCTGACCGGACGCTTTTCGCATCAGGGTCAGGATGTTCGTCTGTTGATTCCCACCACCTACATGAACCGCAGCGGCCAGGCTGTCGCGGCGCTTGCGGGCTTCTTCCGGATCAAACCCGAAGAAATCCTGGTGGCCCATGACGAACTTGACCTGCCACCCGGCGTTGCCAAGCTCAAGCAAGGCGGCGGCCATGGCGGGCATAATGGCCTGCGGGACATCATCGCGCAGTTGGGCAATCAGAATACGTTTTACCGCTTGCGGCTTGGCATCGGCCACCCGGGCGTTGCCAGTATGGTTTCAAATTTCGTCCTGGGTCGTGCGCCACGCGCCGAACAGGAAAAACTCGATGCCAGCATCGATTTTGCCCTCGGCGTGCTGCCGGATATCTTCGCCGGTGAATGGAACCGTGCGATGAAAAACCTGCACAGCCAGAAGGCCTGACTCTTTACCCGAGGGGAAACACCATGGGATTCAATTGCGGCATCGTCGGCCTACCTAACGTCGGCAAGTCCACCCTGTTCAACGCCCTGACCAAATCCGGGATTGCGGCGGAGAACTTCCCCTTCTGCACCATCGAGCCGAACACCGGTATCGTGCCGATGCCCGATACACGCCTGGACGCCCTGGCGGCCATCGTGAATCCAAAGCGCATCCTGCCGACCACCATGGAGTTCGTCGACATCGCAGGCCTGGTTGCCGGCGCGTCGAAAGGTGAAGGCCTGGGCAACAAGTTCCTCGCCAACATCCGTGAGACTGATGCTATCGCGCACGTGGTCCGCTGCTTCGAAGACGAGAACGTGATTCACGTCTCCAACAGCGTAGACCCGAAACGCGACATCGAGATCATCGACCTGGAACTGATCTTCGCCGACCTCGACAGCTGCGAGAAGCAGCTGCAAAAAGTGACGCGTAACGCCAAGGGCGGCGACAAGGACGCAGTGGTCCAGAAGGCCCTGCTGGAGCAGTTGATTGCCCACTTCACCCTGGGCAAGCCGGCACGCAGCCTGATGAAGAGCATGAGCGCCGACGAAAAGGCCGTGATCAAGGGCTTCCACCTGCTGACCACCAAGCCTGTGATGTACATCGCCAACGTGGCTGAAGACGGTTTCGAGAACAACCCGCTGCTCGACGTGGTCATGGCCATTGCCGAAGAAGAAGGCGCGATGGTCGTACCGGTCTGCAACAAGATCGAAGCGGAAATCGCCGAGCTGGAAGACGGCGAAGAGAAAGACATGTTCCTCGAGGCCCTGGGCCTGGAAGAGCCTGGCCTGAACCGCGTGATCCGCGCCGGCTACGAAATGCTGCACCTGCAGACCTACTTCACCGCCGGTGTTGAAGAAGTCCGCGCCTGGACCGTCAAGGTCGGTGCCACTGCCCCGCAAGCGGCTGGCGTGATCCACACCGACTTCGAAAAAGGCTTCATCCGCGCCGAAGTCATCGCCTACAACGACTTCATCCAGTTCAAGGGTGAAGCCGGTGCCAAGGAAGCCGGTAAATGGCGCCTGGAAGGCAAGGAATACATCGTCAAGGATGGCGACGTGATGCACTTCCGTTTCAACGTGTAAGCGTCACCTGCGGCCCGTGCCGCAAATAAAAAGCCGATGCCCTGCATCGGCTTTTTTGTGGGCAACACTTTTGCATTGAACAACCAGGCAGTACGACACATTCGTTAACTTTATACATTAAAAAACAAAAACACTTACAAAACCAATAACCCATCACTTGGCGACAAAAAACCTTCAGATTCCAAAATTCCCCAACCACTTTAGGATTTATCCTTTACACAATGAGAAATCAAACTAACAAAACGAGTTGCCTTCTTTTTACTCTGCCCCACCCTTAATCTTTTCTATAGGCTGAGCGCCGCCTCTTGACCTCTTGCCCAAGATGACAAAGCAGCTGTTTTCCGATTTACTTCCTGGCATTCGAAAGGACTAACAAAGTCTAACAACAGTGATGCGACCCAATATTGGAGCAACAACAATATGCCGGCCTCCTATCACAATGAGGATGTAACAGACTCACCCCTTACCGAATACCCCGCCATTGAAGCCACTATCCATAATACCGCCACACTTAATATCGATATGCTACTACTGGGGGAAACCGGGACCGGTAAAGACACCTTGGCACAACGCATACATCTGCTGTCCCGCCGAAAGGGCAACTTTGTTGCCGTCAACTGCGCCGCGATACCGGAGAGCCTGGCTGAAAGCCAATTGTTTGGGGTCAACAGCGGCGCCTATACCGGTGCGATGCAATCCCGGGCAGGGTTCGTCGAAGCCGCCCACCTGGGCACCTTGTACCTCGATGAAATTGACAGCATGCCCCTCAACCTGCAGGCCAAGCTGCTGCGAGTGCTGGAGTGCCGGGGCGTTGAACGCCTGGGCTCCACGCGGTTTATTCCGGTGGATATGCGAGTCATCGCCTCCGCACAGCAATCACTGCATGAAATGGTCGAACAGGGAGCGTTCAGGCGCGACCTGTATTTTCGCCTGAACGTTGTGGATATCCAGCTGCCGCCCCTGCGGGAACGCCGCGAGCGGATTGTGCCATTGTTCCTGAACATGATTCGCGAAGAATCAGAGTACTTTAAGTGCCCGGCACCCTCGCCCTCCAGTGCACTGCTGCAACGGTTGCTGTGCCATCCCTGGCCGGGCAACGTGCGTGAACTGCGCTCGGCGGCCAAACGTTTTGTATTGGGCCTGCCACCGCTTTCAGAGTCGGTGGCGGGCCATCAAAAGACAGAAACCTGCCTCAAGGGCCAGCTGCAGCAAATCGAGAAAACCCTGATTGAAGAGTCGCTTCGCCGTCACGGTCAATGTGTTGATGGCGTGGCCGTTGAACTGGGGGTTGCAAAACGCACGCTCTATTACCGCATGAAGCAACTGGATATATCACTAGCCTAGTGCCCGGTGCAGCGAGAAATATTCAGATACAGCGGCCCTTCTGAAATGTGGAACGCCACCGTCGCTACAACCACACAAGCTACGGGCCTTGCTAGAGCTAACGTGAACGCCCAACAAAGGTGCGTACACATCAAGTACGGCCACGAGTACATTCCTTTTCATTCGAAATAATGGAGTAACTATATGTCCACTATCGGTGGTACCGCCCAGACCAATACCTATCCGTCTCAGGGCTACGGCAGCGGTGAAAACGAAGACCTCAAGCAGTTAAGAATAAAAGAAGCCCGAGCGTCGATCATGGACGGTATCGAGGCTTTAAAAATTACCGAAAAGAAAAAAAACATTGAAGCAATTCGCTAACCAACAGACCGCCCTGCCTTTAGGCAGGTGCGGTTTTTTTATTTCGGCCCAAGGAGCTTTGTATGCAGACAGAAAATGATGTTTCGTTAGAAAGCACCAGAGTTACTACAACTTCCTGGATTCAGCCAGCCTCCACCCCCTCACAAAAAACTCAAGATGCACATTTTTTCGAATCAGAGATGGAGCACTCGATACGTGCCTTTAATACCGCCGCGCCAACGAACATCTCGAATATCCTGACAGATGCATCAGCCTTGCTGGTCAAGTCGACAAACCGTATGAGCAGAGGCCTGAAAGCCTTTAACTCCAGCAACAACGAAAAAGAAAAACTTAACTACTCCACCGAGCTCTCAAACACGATGTTGTTAACTCAGATACTTACGAAGTGTGCGGGAAAAACCGCACAGTGCGTCGAAAAAATCAGCAACCTGCAGTAGGTAAAAATGATCCGTCCCCTGTCCACCGGGCTCATCGTATTCCTGACACTCATGCTTAATGGCTGTGGCGAAAGCGTCGAACTTCATCGCCAGCTCTCCGAACAAGAAGCCAACGAAGTCATCGCAGAATTGGCAGACAAACACATACGCGCGCAAAAGATCCCCGCCAAAGACGGTGTTGTTGTGCGGGTCAAAAACGCCGACATCAGCCGAGCCGTACGCACACTGGAGGCCGTCGGGTTGCCCAGAGTTGCCCGCACCACCATGGGCGATACCTTTCGCAAGGAAGGCGTTATCTCCACCCCACTTGAAGAACGCGCCCGCTATATTTATGCCTTGTCTCAAGAGCTGGAAGCCACCTTGTCAAACATAGACGGAGTGATTGTGGCTCGAGTACACGTTGTACTGCCTGAACGCATAGCACCCGGGGAACCGGTACAGCCCGCGTCCGCGTCGGTATTCATCAAACATGACCCGCGGCTGGACCCCGACAATATCCGGGCGCGTGTCCGCAGGATGGTCGCAAGCAGCATCCCCGGTATGACCACCGCTGTGGATAACTCACAAAAGCTCACAGTGGTCTTTGTACCGGCAACGGCCTATCAGGAGCAGCAGCGCCTGAGCTACTTGGGGCCCTTCCTAATTCCAGAAAGCGACCAGAGTTTTTGGCGAACCAGCATCCTGTTGTCACTGGCAGGCTTCGTTCTCGCGATCATCGCGGCAGCGTTCTTGCGTAAACAGCGTCGGCAAACCGCACTTGCGCCGGCCCAGCCGCCAAATGACTGAACACTTGAACTGGGTACAGTGGTGGGCCTTCCCCTGGAGGTCTGCACATGCGGACTGGAACGTCGCCGACACGTATCGCGCTCTGGACGCACTCTGTCGCAGCAATCACGCCTTGGCGAGCACAACACTGGGTATCCCGCCATGCCTGCCCGCCACACCCCACGTCACGGTGCTTCGACTGGCCCTCGCATCAAAAGCGCAGCTCGAACTGATGCTGGCGCTGCTGAGTGACACCTGCCATCGCCCGATTGACGGGGTGTTGAGCGAAAACCAGCACCTGTGGTGCCTGAGCCTATCGAAGGCACTGAATCCAAACACGGTACGGGAGCGCTTCACCGCAGAGAGCTTGATCATCGAACGCATGACCCGGGCGATGCTGCTGAGCGGGCCGCAGTTCCTCGGGATTCAGGAGAGCAAGTCGATCCTCAGCTGGCTTGAATTCAATCAGCCGGAGCTGGTGCAGGAACTGCAACGCATCATGCCGCTTTCACGTTTTTCGGCAGATCACCAGCGCGCCCTTGGCGTCCAGGTAGACAAAGCACCCGTCGAACGCCAGCGCATGTTCAAAGCGCCGTTCAAGCACGTGCTGCAACTGCCCGGCCTGTAAGGCCTCGGGTGCTATCTGCAAGGCCAGGCCCCGTTGGGTGCCAGCCTTGATGGGGAGCAGGGTAATACCTGGAGAGAGGGGCAGGTGAGCGTCATTGCCGCTCACCAGCTGGTCCAGGAAAACCTGGCGATGTTGATAATCGTCGGGTAATCCCATGGGGTTCACCGCTCCAGGGATATGGTCTGATAATCCGAGCGTTCGCCGGCAGGGCCGGGTTCTACGCGCATCTGTGGCGGCCACCAGACCACCATTTTATTGGCGCTGGATTGCGGACGTGAGCAGGAGTCGCCCTTGCACGTTGGCGTGCAACCTACGATGAGCAGTGCGAGGCCAATCAAGGTGACGCAGGAGAGGGGGCGTTTCATTGTGGGTTGCTCCGGGCTGGCGTGAGCAGGGAGGGGCGGGGCACGCTGATGTGCTCATCTTTGATGACAGGACGCATGGCGATAAACACTTCAGCCTCTTCACCCGGCTTGCCGGGAACTGCAAAAGATAAGGCCGCGACGGATCAAAGCCCCGCAGGTCTTCTTCACCGTTGTCTTGCGGGGCGACCGCATCGGCGCCCGCTTGCTCCGGCTGCTCGCGCTTCTGGCGCTGGCGCACCAGGAAGTAACCCAGGGAACCGGTGATCAGCGAAATGAGGATAAACACCACCGTCGGCATCCCCGGAAGCGCCGCAAAGGCGAGCATGCCGACCGAGGCGATGATCCAGCTCTTGGGTTCGCTGGTCATTTGCCGGGCGATCTCGGCGCCCATGTTGTTGGCGCCCTTGTTACGCCCGGACGGCGCCACGCGGGTGATGATCATGCCCGCGGTCAAGGAAATCAGCAGCGCGGGAATCTGCGCAATCAGGCCATCACCGATGGTCAGTACCGAGTACAGCGCCATGGAATCGCTGGCGCTCATGCCGTGCTGGAACATGCCGGTGGAGAAACCGCCCAGCAAGTTGATCACCACGATAATCAGCCCGGCGATGGCGTCGCCCTTGACGAATTTCATGGCCCCGTCCATGGCCCCGAACAGCTGACTCTCGCGGGATAATTGCTCGCGTTTGTCCCGGGCCTGTTCGCCATCGATCAGACCGGCACGCAAATCACTGTCGATGGACATTTGCTTGCCGGGCATGGCATCCAGGCTGAACCGCGCCGCCACTTCAGCGACACGCTCCGAACCTTTGGTAATCACCAGGAAGTTGACGATGGTCAGGATCATGAAGATCACCAACCCGACCGCCAGATTGCCGCCCACCACGAAGTTGCCGAAAGCCTCGACGATATCGCCGGCATCCTGCTCCAGCAGGATCAATCGCGTGGTGGCAATCGAGAGGGCCAGGCGAAACATGGTGGTCAGCAACAGGATCGACGGAAACGAAGAAAACGCCAGCGGCCCCGGCAGGTACAACGCCAGTACGATCAACAGGCACGAGATACAGATATTCAGGGCAATCAGGATATCCACCAGCCAGGTGGGCAGCGGCACAATAAAGATAAACACAATGGCCATGATGACCACTGCGCCCATGACTTCGGCACGTTGTGCAACCTTCAGCAGCACACCATTGATGGCCCGTAACGCACTCATGTATCGGGGCCCTGCGGGGCCATACCCTGCCGGGTCCCGCGCTCGGTGCGTGCGTATTCGTCCATCACCAGCAAAAAGCTGTTCAGGCAGTCCTCACGCCCCCTGTTATCACGCCACACGGCGAGCGGCAGGCTCTTGAGCATCGGATAAACGCTGTTGAGTGAAATCAACTGGTTGAGTACATCGACACCGCACAATTCAACGGCCAGGCGCTGGATCTCGGCAGCCGCAATCCCGGTGTTGGAGTAACCCAGCAAGCGTTGGAGCAGGGCCACTGCGTCCCGTGTCACCTCGGGGTAGGTGAGGGCCAGGCGCTCAATCAGGTCCCGGCAATTGCACAAGATGCCACCCAGTTGATCGCAGCCACGCAACCCCACCAGTAGCGTGAGCAATTTGGCCGAGGCGATCGACGGCGTCAGCGCCGCAATGTCGTCGGCCAGGGCGCGACGCATCAGCTTCAGCCCCTGGCCAAGGTCTTCGCCGCCGAACAGCCCCAACAGCGCCTGCAGCATTGTTGCCAGGGACTGGCGGGTGACCACGCTGGCGTAATACACGCTGCGCACCGCCTGGCGCAGTTGAGGGTCATCACTGCTGGCCTGCAACGCCAGCGCAATGTTCAGGCCCGCCTGGATCTGCGGCTTGAAGCGCATCTCCAGTTTCACCAACGCCTCGCGAGCCAGTTTCGCCTCGTTGCTGCGCACTTCGGCATCGGCCTGCGTGACGACGTGCTGGAGCACCACGTAGGCCCGGGCCGGGTCATTGCCGGTGATCGCCACAAGCTTATCGACGCTGGCGTTTATCAACAATTGAACCCTGACACTGCGCGCAATGGTCGCCAGGGATGCCTGAGCCGGATGCCCCAAGTGATCATAGACTAGCGCCAGTTGCTCCACTGGCATGACGCGCAACCCTATCTGCCGCCGGCCAAGCGCGCGGCTGTTGAGCTCGACCTCTTGGTTGAACATCGCACCGAGGTCATCGCCGATCGGCGGGGTGTTCGCCTGGGAAGGTGGCCGGTTATCAACCCTTGCAGGCGCAGGCTGATCCAGGCTCTGGGGCTTTTGCACATCAACGTGGGGATCGACTTTCATGGGGAATGCCAGGACAGGGAGATTCGTGTCCTTGTGTGGAGGGCAAACCCATTACGGTTCCATCTTGCCGGCAATTCAGAGGCTTATGAAAAAACCGGCACAAACCTGTGGGGGTTTGTGCAAAGCCTTGCATGAAAAGGCATCAAAACAAGATATTTAATTATATATATCAACAAGTTATAAATATTTATCGCTTGGCACAGGCAGTGCTAAGGGGGTTCCCGTCGAAATTATTTCGATCGTGTCTACCCTGAGGAAAAATTCATGGATATCCCAGTCGATGTTCTAGTTCACCTTACACCTGACCCGCACCGCGCCATCCAGAACCTGTCGGAAGACCACCACAAGAAACTCCGCCGCTTCATTCATAAACGCGTACTGAACCCGGAAGACGCAGACGATATTCTGCAACTGACGTACCTGGAGGCCTGGCGTAACCGGGACCGCTTCGGCGGCCAGGCCACCCTCAGCACGTGGATGTGCGGGATTGCCCAAAACCTGATCCGCAATCACTTCCGGCGCCTGTATGCCAAACCGGTGCATTGCGAGTTCGATGAAGCGCTGTGGCATGGGCAGGAAGACCACAACAACCTGGACTGGCAGTTCGAGGTCAACCGCAGGCTCGAAAGAACCCTGCGGGCGATTACCCACTTGCCGCCGGAAATGCGTAAAACCCTGTACGCCTCGCTGGAAACCGACGGCAGCTACCAGGACACCGCCGACGCCATGGACATCCCTATCGGCACCGTGCGCTCACGCTTGTCCCGGGCGCGGGAACAGTTGAAGCGAGCCACCTACAACCCGCTACAACCGTAAATCAGGGCACCGGCATGACGCCGCCCCCCTTTGCAGGAGCAGTTGATTTACCCGTTTGACGCAAGCGTTGGGCAGCAGGGATATCTGCCCGACTCGATTGGCGTGGAATCAGACTTTTTTGGTACGCGGCAACAGAATCGCCAACACCCCGAACAACGGCAGGAACGAGCACAGCGTATACACGTACTCGATGCCGTGGATGTCAGCCAGGTGCCCCAGCAGCGCCGCACCAATCCCGCCAAAACCGAACATCAACCCGAAGAACACCCCGGCGATCATCCCCACATTGCCCGGCACCAACTCTTGCGCATACACCACAATCGCCGAGAACGCCGAGGCCAGGATAAAGCCGATCACCACGCTCAGAATGCTGGTCCAGAACAAGTCCACATGGGGCAGCAGCAAGGTGAACGGTGCAACGCCAAGAATCGAAAACCAGATCACCGCCTTACGGCCAATCTTGTCGCCAATCGGCCCGCCAAAGAACGTACCCGCCGCCACTGCGCCGAGGAACAGGAACAGATGCAACTGGGAACTGGCCACCGACAGGTCGAACTTCTCGATCAGGTAGAAGGTGAAGTAACTGGTGAAACTGGCCATGTAGAAGTACTTGGAAAACACCAGCAGGCCCAGCACCACCAACGCACTCAGCACCCGGCCCTTGGACAGGCCATGGGTGGCCGCCTGGCCTTGCTTGAGCTTGAACAGGTTCAAGTGGTGCGCATACCAGCGGCTGATCGCATACAGCACAAACAACGCAAACACCGCGAACAGACCAAACCAGGCCACATTACCCTGGCCGAACGGAATGATGATCGCCGCCGCCAGCAACGGGCCGAACGCCGAGCCTGCGTTACCGCCCACCTGGAAGGTCGACTGCGCCAGCCCATAACGCCCGCCGGAAGCCAGGCGCGCCACGCGGGACGCTTCCGGGTGGAAGGTCGACGAGCCGATCCCGATCAAGCCTGCTGCCAGCAGAATCAACGGGAAGCTGCCCACCTGGGACATCATCAAGATGCCCACCAGGGTGCAGATCATCCCGCAGGGCAGCAGGTAGGGCTTGGGATGGCGGTCGGTGTAATAACCCACCCACGGTTGCAGCAGGGACGCGGTGAGCTGGAACGTAAGAGTGATCAGACCGACCTGAGTGAACGTCAGGCCATAATTGGCCTTGAGCATCGGGTAGATCGAAGGCAGTACCGACTGGATCAAGTCATTGATCAAATGCGCCAGCGCCACCGCGCCGATTACACGCATCACCAACGGGCTGGTTTGCCCGGCGGCAGGCGCCGTAGCCACGGAGGGCTGGGAATTGCTCAGAGCCATGGGAGGTTTTCCGTACAGCAGATGGATGCACAGGTGCAGGTGCGACAATGTGCCACTTTTGGGTGCAGGAAGGCTATCCCGTTAGCAGGCTAACGAGTAGGTGAATCGATGCAGCGGTCATGGCTTGTAAAGGGCCAGCAAGATGAATCCCTTTAATTTGCGGGACGTTTCCTAGAGAATCTTTCGGCCTTGTGCCTGGGGGAGTCGGTGACTAGTCTTCGGTCCGTCGCTGGTTTTCAGTGATCGGGTTTAGCAGCCTGAACTCAATAGGCACACGCTTTACGCCCCAGTTTATGGTGGCTGTGCGTGGGGCACCTTCGGGTGCGCCGGTTTTCCTATTGACTGGTCTGCTAACCCGCGTACAGCCGCCACCCTTCTCGTTTAGCAGCGACGGTGGCAGCTTCTTCAGGTCAATAGGAGCTACACCATGTTCAAGATCGTCCCCGATCCACCCCGTGACCAAGCCAAAGACCGCGCCGCCTTCAACCGAGCGCTCGACCACTACCTGCCCACCGACCCGCCGCAACCCTCGACAAATTTCTACGCCATCAGCGACGAAATCAGCTTCGAAGACTCCCTGCTCTACACCGCCGACCTGCTGCACAGCGCCTCGGCCACCGCGCTCGACTTTGGCGAACAACTGCAAAGCCCCGAGCGCGCCAAAGTGCTTGCCGTGTGGCACCTGCTGGAAATGGCCAAAGCCATGGTCGACCGCTCGATAGAGTGCCTGCACCCGCGCAAAACCTGACGA
>NZ_AMXG01000016.1:0-4174 GCF_000313235.1 Pseudomonas sp. PAMC 26793 | reverse complement strand
TCCCACGCTCTGCGTGGGAATGCATCCCGTGACGCTCCGCGTCACCCTGGCACATAGCGTCGACCGCGGGACGCGGAGCGTCCGAAGCGGCATTCCCTCGCGGAGCGTGGGAACGATCAACCCCAACCGCTCGTCACCAAACCCGGTGTTTCCCGTTAAACAGTTGATAGCGTAGATAAATTTTCAAAAAAAGCGCTTGACGCATTCCCGTTCTCCGCGAATAATGCGCGCCACTTGGCTACATAGCTCAGTTGGTTAGAGCATAGCATTCATAATGCTGGGGTCCGGGGTTCAAGTCCCTGTGTAGCCACCAAGTACCGATCCATAGATGTCTACAGCAGTCTATGAATCACCTCAAGAAGCCCGCCTAGTGCGGGCTTTCTTGTTTCTGGCTGTCCACCTCTATCTATCCCTATCCTTCCCCTCCGTGTATGCCCACGTGTATGCTTCATAAATAATTGAACTGAAGGCATACAAGGATGAAACGCACAGATATCAAGCGACGCCCTCTCGCTGACACGACACTTTCCAGCCTGGAGCCTGAGGCCGGGGCATACCGCGAACTAGACAGCCCTGGGCTGTATTTCAGGGTCAAGCCAAACGGCCAAAAGTCTTGGGAGTTACGCTACAAGAAGCCAGACGGAAAATGGTCGTGGCTTGGCCTTGGCGGCTACCCGGAGGTGGGCGGTGCTTTTGCTCGGCAGAAAGCGGCTGATCTGCGCGCAGACGCATCGGAAGGCAAGAACCCGATCACCTCCAAGAAAGCTCGCCAAGCAGCCGAGATCGATGCAGCCAACGACACCTTTGAAGCATTGGCAAGGGAGTGGCACACGTCTCGCCTGAGCGGCTGGGATGCTGGTACGGCCAAAAGGATACTTGGAGCGCTCGAACGCCATGTATTCCCCTCGCTCGGTAAACGCCCCTATACCTCTATCATGTCGATGGAGTGGATGGAGCTATTGAGAGGGCTTGAGCGTCAGGGGATTCTCGAACAGATGAGCCGTGTGAGGGCTTACTGCAAAGATATCTATGACCTGGCTCGCGTAACGGGCAGAGCCGTAAACAACCCGTTGGAGGGAGTGCATAAATTTCTGTCCTCGGGAAAGGCAGAGAACTACGCCCACGTCTCCCCCGATGAGCTTCCGGGGTTACTTCGAGCGATACGTTCCTACCCCCACGCCAAAGATGTTCAGCTCGGCCTGAGGCTGTTGACCCTGATGGCTGTACGCCCCAGCGAACTCCGAGAGGCGCAATGGGTAGAGTTCGATTTCGACAAGAAGCTGTGGACCGTACCAGTCGAGCGCAAGGGTCGTAAGAAAGGTCGTGAGCACCTGGTACCACTTTGCACTCAAACAATCGAAGCACTATTGGAACTTCGGCAATTCACAGGCGCTTACCCACTCCTATTTCCCGGTAGAAGCGATCGCACTAAACCTCGCAGCGATACCGTATTCCTAATGGCACTCAGACGCCTTGGTTACGAGGGCCGCCAGACCGGCCATGGCTTCCGCCACATCGCCAGCACGATCCTCAACGAGCACGGATATCCAGCTGACCATATCGAGGCCCAACTCAGCCACAAGGCACAAGGTGTGCGAGGGATTTACAACAAGGCTCAGTACCTTGAGCAACGCACACAGATGATGCAGTGGTACGCCGACCATCTCGATTCCCTAGAGGCCGGAAATGTAGTGCAAGGTCAATTTGGGAAGGCAGTGTGAGAGCGCTTACCCTGCCCCCCTCTAAATCCGGTGTAACGCGTGTTACTCGTGTAACGCCACTCGCCAAGTGACCGGATTCATTGGCTTTCACGCCCGTTACACAGTTGAGCTACATAGCGTACATCCGATGTAACGCGGCCCCAACGTGTAACGCAAAAGTCAGCGCTCAGGCACTGCGGGCAGGCGTTTTTCGCCCGAGCCTACCAAGCGACCTTCGCTGGCTCCGCCCTTCAAGCGCAGGGCGTGGGACTTTCGGTTACACAACGCCTGAGGCACTTGGCAATGACTGATCGCCAAACCGTATTGCATTCGGCGCTAAGCAGCGGCCTGCTCAAATCTCTCTCAGCGCAACCGCCCTATGTTGCTGACGCCTGCCACCTGATCGACCAATGCTAGCTGCGCAATTACTAAACCGCCGCGTTCACCCTGCGTTGCCCCCATATTGACTACACATTGACCGGTCTAGGGGAAAAGTAGTTTTCTTCATCTAGATAAATGTATAGATAGATACCCCTGTATCCATAACCAGGGGTTATCCATGAATGTTCATAACGGCAAGTCCGCAAATCCCACCGAAATCCGCTCTTACGAAACAAGAGATCTGAACGCCAAGCGAACCAGTCATTTTGCCGCAGATCCTTCAGCAATTCTGATCCGCATGCCGGAAGTAATGGCCATCGTTGGGTTAGCTCGCCCAACGATTTACAAACTAATGCAGCAAGCGGATAGCGGCTTCCCACTTCCAGTAAAACTCAGCGCTAGTAACGCCCGTAGCGCTCCCGTCGCATGGGTACTGGCTGAAGTTTTAGATTGGACGCGTGCACGAATCGCAGCTCGAGACAGGGTGGCGGCATGAAAAATCGAGCCGCTAACAACGCCATTTTGCAGCCCTTTTCTGTACTCAGAACAGTCGGATTCTCATCACGCGGTATGCAGCGTTTTGAACGTTACCGCACAGAGCAAAAACGCCTGAACCGGGACGTGATGGTGATGCGATGGAGAGATGGCATCTGGTGCGCATTGTCAGTTCCCTGCCAAGCCCCTCAAGCAATCATCGTCGACGAAGGCCAACAAATAGACGCCTACGAAGATGCACGCGCCTGCCTCGAAGGCGACCTCTTGCCCTTTGTCTCCCTGCGCTGGGACGTCCATGCCTGAAACGAAAACGCCCCCGGCGGCAACCGGAGGCGTTGAGGTAAATCTACATGCCTAATCAATTTATGCCCCATCGAAAAAATCCGCAAGCGATCCGCACGGTTGCACTTTCAAAAAACGGGCGTTACTCTCTGACCGTCGTTGCAAATTCAACGACCGGGTTTAGCGGCCCGAGCACATACAGGCGCACAAGCGCTTCCGACTCGATTGCATGCGCTTTTTTTGTGCCTGCGACTCTCGTTTATGGTGGCTGTGCGTGGGAGACCTTCGGGTCTGCCGGGGTCCTGTATGCCCGGTCCGCTAACCCGCGCACAGCTGCCACCCTAATTCGTTTAGCGGCGAACCGTGGCAGCTCCTCACATACAGGAGCTTCATCAGATGCACGCCCTCAATCCATCCAAAATTCGCGCCGCCGCTCATCGAGCAATGGCTCTCGCCGCTTTACACGCCAACTCCAGCCTCGCTACACGTCTCTCCCGTTACAACGCCCATATGTCCAAGGCTCGTGCCCTCGAAGCCGCAGGGGGTGCCCAATGAGCATGCTCCCAGGCTTTGCACTACCCGAGGACCTACTCTGCGTCAGCCAAGACGCCGAAGCCGGTCTGCCTATCGACGCCATCACCTGTGCGCTCGACCGTGCCGATTCAGTTCTCATGCTGTTGGAAGATCACTTAGACGGCGATAAACCCCTGCTTTCCAACCGCGTGCTGTCGTCCGTTATTTGGGACGTGCGCGGCACCTTGGGTTTGATCAAAACACTCGCCATGTACGGTGATGCCTCCTCTGTGCCGCTGGGCCAGAAAGGCGGTGTGCTGTGACCCACTCCAGCACGCGTGGACGCTCCGAGTTTTCCCCTGCCAACGGTAACGGCCAAAACCTGTTTCGGGTGAATGCCGGTATCCCGCTGGAGGATGCACTTGAAGCCGTCTCCCAGATTCTGCATCACTCTAATCAACTGATCCTCGACGCGGCCATCAGCGATGCGGGCGAGCGTTTTAGTTGGCCTGCGTTCTACCTCGGCGAGATGGCCAAGGCGCTGATCGACGACGTGAACGAGGCGTTGCTTGAGTCGAGGACCGCACCATGACTCAGCGCACCGGCAACACCTCAAAACGCCCCAGCTTTGCCGACGTAAAAAGCGTTGCCCTGAAGAACATTGACCGTGTGCTTGCGCACTGGCTGCCAAACGGCAAACGTGTCGACGGCGGCAAGGAATACACCGCACCGAGTCCCACACGCACGGACAAGCGCGCAGGCTCACTCAAGGTCAATTTGAGCAAAGGCACTTGGGCGGATTT